>NZ_JBFUKN010000032.1:0-65430 GCF_056400845.1 Mycobacterium sp. P4_H6
GTACAGCTTGGCTTCGGTCAGCATGGCGACCCCGACCGAGATCGCCACCACCAGGACGTTGGTGTTGGTGAACTTGACTTTGGTCAGCGTCCGGACACCGCTGGCCGCCACCATGCCGAACAGTGCCACCCCGGCACCGCCGAGCACCGGCAGCGGGATGCCTTCGACGACGGCGGCCATCTTGGGCAGCAGCCCGAGCAGGATCAAGATGATCCCGGCGACCGTCGCCACGTGCCGGGTCCGCACGCCAGTGATGGCGACCAGGCCGACGTTCTGGGCGAACGCGGTGTACGGGAACGTGTTGAAGATGCCGCCGATCACGGTGCCGAGGCCGTCTGCGCGCAGACCGTCGGCGAGCTTCTGCGGGGTGATCTTCTCGTCCACGATCTCGCCGACCGCGACGATATCGCCGGTGGTCTCGGTCATGATCACGATGCCCACGATGAGCAGCGCGATGATCGAGCTGATCTCGAACGTCGGGGCGCCGAACTGGAACGGGGTCACGAATCCGATCCAGGTGTAGTCACCCATATGTTCCCAGTTGGTGAGGCCGAACGGGATCGCCACGACGGTGCCGATGAGCAGACCGAGCAGAATCGACACCCGGCGCAGCGCCTCGGGCGCGAACCGCTCGATGACGATGATCGTGGCCAGGGTGAAGAACCCCAGACCGATCGCCGTCGGCGAGCCGAAGTCCGGCCCGGCAGCGGTGCCGCCGCCGAACCAACCGGCGGCCACCCGCATCAGCGAGACCCCGATGATGAGGATGATGGTCCCGGTCACCAGGGGTGGGAAGAATCGGATGAGTTTCCCGAACACCGGGGCGAGCAGGATCATGAAGAGACCGCAGGCGATCACCGAGCCGTAGATGGCGGTGATGCCGTGATTGGAGCCGATGGTGATCATCGGGCCGACCGCGGCGAAGGTGACACCCTGCATGAGCGGCAACCGAACGCCGAAGCGCCAGAATCCAACTGACTGGATGATCGTCGCGATCCCGGCCACGAACAGGTCCGCCATGATCAGGTGCACGATGTCGGACTGCTCGAGTTGGCCTGCGCCGACCATCGCCCCACCGACGATCAGCGGTACCGCGACCGCGCCGGCATACATCGCCAGCACATGCTGGATGCCAAGTGGCAGTAACCGTTTCAGCGGCGGAACTTCATCGACCGGGCGGACCGTGGGCGTGGGTGCAGCCATGCCGCCATCCTGGGAGAACGAGGTTTCGCGGGGTTTCCCCTGAGATGACCGGTGTATTACGGCCCTACGGGGCGGGGAATGCTGCGGCGGGCATCAGCACATTGCCCCGGCATGGACCGCTGAGGATGTCGGTGTACCAACTGCCCTGCAGGGTGCCGTCGGGCTGGGGTGTGTAGGACACCCAGGACTGCGCCGGGCTGAACACCCGCGGAGTGCTGTCACCGAGGAAGCACTCCCACTGCCAGTTGTACGCAAAGGTCCACTTCTCGCCGGTCCATTTGTAGCGCTGAGGCTGCGGGATCGTCGGGTTCGAGGGCGCGGGACCGTCCAGCACGGTGGCGACGCAGGTACTGCCGGCGCAGGCCGTCGCGAACGTGTAGACGGCGCTCAGATCACCTTCGGCTTGGCGGGCGGCGACGCTGGTGCCGTTCTTCTGCGATGCATAGGTCACGACGTTGTAGCGGCCGTTCCATCCCTGGCCGACAGCGGCGGCGGAGGGCATGGGAGCGAGGCCGGCCACGAGGACGGCTGCCAACGCAGTGCACAGTCGACGGACCAACATCCCTTTCCCTATTCAGTCAAAGATCAGCTGACCTAAAGGTAGCGGGGGGCTGTGACAAAACCGCTGATCGTCATGTCAGCAGCGTCAATTAGAGACCACATTGTGACGGTGCTCGTCCGCCGTGATGTGCGAACCGCCGCCGACCGATCACACCAGAGCGTCGAGTGCGGTGATGATGGCCGGTACGTCGGTGCTTTCCGCCCGGCGGATGTGACGCACCACCGACCCGATGGGTTCAGGCGGCGCGGCGACGACGCGGCCCAGCAGCTTGGTGCGGGCATCTATCGTCTCGACCAGCAGAGGTCGGATGGTGCGCGGCGTGTGCGCGACGACCGTGGCGGTCCGCCAAGCTTCGTCGCGGGCCGCCTCCACACTGAAGTCCAGGGCCAGCGCCACATCGGAACCGCCGACGGTGGTCAGTTCGGCCAGTCTCGGGGAGAACTCTTCGATGGCATCGCGGGCCATGGGGATCACCGACGCCAGAATCTCGTTGATGCGGTCGAAGTCGCGCTGAAAGCTGGGCAGTTTGGTCCGAGCGAACTCGGTGCCGGTCACCACGCCGAGGTCGAGGTTGATATGGGCATTGATCGCCAACAGGAGGTCCTGCAGGACGATGGTGTCCGCGGACAGGGTTCGCTCGAACGCGAAATGCCATGCGCGGCTGGCCTTCCTGCCCTTGCCGAACTGTTCGTACGCGGCGAAGTACGCGTTGGCGAACTGCGCATCGAACCGCGACATCCGGGGCCCGTCATCGAAGAGGCCGTCCTTGATGCCGCGTTTGATACCGAGTGTGACCTGACGGTAGAGCGCGGCAAAGCATCCCAGCGGGTCGGACCGCCTCTTGGTGTCGGCGATGATCGTCCCGAGGTTGTCGAGGACATCGTCGATGTTCGTCGCCTTCGTGGGCATCTGGCCACCCCCTATACCGCCGACTATGGCGACATCCGGGTGTGGTGGTGTGAGTAGTCGGCTACCCGTCTTGGTGGGGATCTCCTCGACGCGGCTGAGCGGGGGTGTCGCGCTGTAACCGCACCATCGTCCACGCGGCGATCGTCTGTGCATCGGTGATGTCTCCGTCGCGGATCATCTGTTCGATCTGCGCGCCGGTGAACCAGGCACTGTGCATGTCCTGCTCTTCGTGCTCGCGCTCGTGCTCACCCTGGGTCAACCCGGTCGCCAGGAACACCCAGCCGCGCTGGCTGCTCATCCCGGGCGCGACGTCCAGTTGCCCGATCCGGACCAGCGAATCCGCCCGCAGGCCCGTTTCCTCGCGGAGTTCGCGGGCCGCCAGTTCGAGGGGCTCCAGGTCGGCCCGGTCGGGCGCGGTACCTTGCGGGAACTCCCAGCGACGCAAACCGATCGGGTAGCGGAACTGCTCGACGAGATGGAAGAGATCACCGTCGCGCGCGACCACCAGCGCGTAGGTGGGCTTGTCTATCACGCCGTAGATGCCGTGGCTGCCGTCGGGTCGCCGGATCGCGTCCTCGCGCACCGTCATCCAGCTGTTGCGGTAGACCTCACGACTGGACATCCGCTCGATCGGTCCCATGGGCCAAGAGTAGCCTCACCAGGGTGTTGCTGACCTCGCTGGACCCGGCCGCCGTGGCCGCCGGGCACGACCTGGCCGACGCGGTGCGTATCGACGGTGTGTCGCTGAGCCGCAGTGACCTGGTGGGAGCGGGCACCTCTGTTGCCGAACGTGTCGCGCGGGCGCAGCGGGTCGCGATCCTTGCCACACCCACTGCGACGACGGTGCTGGCCGTCATCGGCTGCCTGATCGCCGGGGTGCCGTTCGTGCCGGTCCCCGCAGACGTCGGGGTCACCGAACGGGCACACCTGCTCAGCGATTCCGGTGTGCAGGCCTGGCTCGGAGAACTACCTGCCGAAAGCGAAGGACTGCCGCATATCCCGGTGCGGATGCACGCCCGGTCCTGGCACCGCTACGCCGAGCCGCGACCCGAGTCGACGGCGATGATCATGTACACCTCCGGCACGACCGGTTTGCCCAAGGGCGTCACGATCAGTCGGCGCGCCATCGCCGCCGATATCGACGCGCTGGCGCAGGCCTGGGAGTGGACTGCTGCGGACACCCTGGTGCACGGCTTGCCGCTGTTCCATGTGCACGGTCTGGTGCTCGGGTTGCTGGGGTCGCTGCGGATCGGAAACCGGTTCGTACACACCGGGAAACCGACACCACAGGCCTACGCCGAAGCGGCGGGCACGCTGTACTTCGGGGTGCCCACGGTGTGGTCGCGCATCGCCGCCGATGCCGAGTCCGCTCGGGCGCTCTCGTCGGCACGGCTGCTGGTGTCGGGCAGCGCGGCGCTGCCGACGCCGGTGTTCGAGGATCTGGTGAAGCTGACCGGACATGCGCCGGTCGAGCGATACGGCAGCACCGAATCGCTGATCACCATCAGCACCCGGGTCGACGGCGAACGCCGGCCTGGCTGGGTGGGCCTACCGGTGGCCGGGGTGCAGACCCGGTTGGTCGATGACGAAGGTCAGCCCGTGCCGCACGACGGCGAATCGATCGGACAACTCCAGGTGAAGAGCCCCACCAACTTCAGCGGGTACCTCAATCGGCCTGATGCCACGGCTGAGGCCTTCGACGCCGAAGGCTGGTACCGCACAGGTGATGTCGCGGTGATCGACGCCGAAGGAATGCACCGTATCGTCGGGCGCGAATCGGTCGACCTGATCAAATCGGGCGGATTCCGGATCGGCGCCGGGGAGATTGAAACCGTTCTGCTGGGGTATCCGGGTGTCGACGAGGTGGCCGTGGTCGGAGTGCCCGATGACGATCTGGGGCAGCGGATCGTGGCTTTYGTCGTCGGCGACGCGGACCCGGATGAACTCATCCACTTTGTCGCCGAACAGCTTTCGGTACACAAGAGGCCCAGGGAGGTGCGCAAGGTGGACAGTTTGCCACGCAATGCGATGGGCAAGGTGCTCAAGAAGGAACTGGCGAAATGAGGCGGCGCCCATGCTGAGGCTCAGCCAGATTGCCGTCGACGCACGCGACCCGGCGGCGCTGGGGGCGTGGTGGAGCGAGGTCCTGGGCTGGCCGTTGCGCGTCGACTCCGACGGTGACGCTTTTCTGACACCCCCGCCGGGGCACGGGGCCGAGTTGTTGTTCCTCGGGGTGCCCGAGGACAAGGTGGTCAAGAACCGTCTGCACCTGGACTTCACGCCCGAGGACCAGCAGGCCGAGGTCGACCGGGTGCTCGCACTCGGCGCGCGCCGAGTGGACATCGGTCAGGGCGAGCAGACCTGGGTGGTGCTGGCCGATCCGGAGGGCAACGAGTTCTGCATCCTCGCCGCCGAATAACCGCTCGGAGCAAGCTAGTTGGCGTGCAGCGCCTCATTCAGGGTGATGCCGGTGCCGTCGCGTTTGACGACCTCGACCGCACCGGACAGTGAGTTGCGGCGGAACAACAGGTTGCTCGAACCCGAGAGTTCCTTGGCCTTGACGGTCTGACCGTCCGCGGTGGTCACCTTGGTGCCGCCTGTGACATAAAGCCCGGCTTCGATGACGCAGTCGTCGCCCAGCGAGATGCCCAGCCCGGCGTTCGCGCCCAGCAGGCAACGTTTGCCCACCTTGATGACTTCTTTGCCGCCACCGGACAGGGTGCCCATGATGGAGGCGCCGCCGCCGATGTCGGAGCCGTCGTCGACCACCACGCCCGCCGAGATGCGGCCCTCCACCATGGAGTTGCCCAGGGTGCCGGCGTTGAAGTTCACGAAACCCTCGTGCATGACGGTGGTGCCGGATGCCAGGTGCGCGCCCAGACGCACCCGGTCGGCGTCGGCGATGCGCACCCCGGTCGGAGTCACGTAGTCGACCATCCGGGGAAACTTGTCGATGCCGTACACCGTGACCGCCCCGCGGCGACGCAGCTTGGCACGCACCAGCTCGAAGCCCTCGACCGCGGCCGGCCCGAAGTTCGTCCACACCACGTTGGCCAGCAGCCCGAAAATGCCGTCGAGATTGGCCTCGTGCGGCTTGATCAGGCGGTGGGAAAGCAGATGCAGCCGCAGGTAGGCATCGAACGTGTCGGCGGGCTTGTCATCCAGCGAGGCGATGGTGGTGCGCACCGCGACGACCTCGACATCACGGTCGGTGTCCGGGCCGGTCAGATCGGCCAGGTTGTCGGTCAGCTCGGCGACCGACAGCCGCGTGGTGCCCGTGGATCCGTCGCCAGTCAGCTCAGGAGCGGGAAACCAGGTATCCAGGACGGTTCCTTCGGCGGCGATGGTGGCCAGGCCGAAGCCAGATGCAGCAGTCACGGGGCTACACGCTACTGGACTAACCTCAGTGCCCATGGGGCTAGACCTGCGCGCCGATCCGATCGCACTGACCGCCGCGCTGGTGGACATCCCCAGCGAGTCGCGCCACGAGCGGCGCATCGCCGACGAGATCGAGGTGGCGCTGCGTGAGCAGGCGCCGCACTTCGAGGTCATCCGTAATGGTGACGCCGTGCTGGCCCGCACCAATCTGGGCCGTTCGTCACGGGTGCTGCTGGCCGGGCACACCGACACCGTGCCGGCCGCCGACAACCTGCCCAGCCGCGTCGAAGACGGCCGGATGTACGGCTGTGGCACCTCGGACATGAAGTCTGGCGATGCGGTGTTCCTGCACCTGGCCGCCACCATCGCCGAGCCCGCCCACGACCTCACCCTGGTCATGTACGACTGCGAGGAGATCGAGTCCAGCGCCAACGGACTGGGCCGCATCGAGCGCGAGCTCCCGGACTGGCTGACCGCCGACGTCGCGATCCTCGGTGAGCCCTCCGGCGGGTTCATCGAGGCCGGCTGCCAGGGCACCATCCGGATCGTTGCGAGCGCAGCCGGAACACGGGCGCACTCGGCACGATCCTGGCTGGGCGACAACGCCATTCACAAACTCGGTGCCGTACTCGACCGGCTGTCGCGGTACGAGGCCCGCAGCGTGGACATCGACGGCTGTGTGTACCGCGAGGGACTTTCCGCGGTGCGCATCGATGGCGGTGTCGCGGGCAACGTCATCCCGGATGCGGCGACGGTGACCGTCAACTTCCGATTCGCTCCCGACCGCAGCGTCGAGCAGGCGATCGCGCACGTGCACGAGGTGCTCGAGGGTCTGGACGTGTCGCTGCAGGTCACCGATTCCGCCGCCGGCGCGCTGCCCGGGCTGGCCAACCCCGCGGCCGCAGCGCTGGTGGCCGCGGCCGGCGGACAGGTGCGCGCCAAATACGGCTGGACCGATGTGTCACGGTTCGCCGCGCTGGGCATTGCCGCGGTCAACTACGGTCCCGGGGATCCGAACCTGGCGCACAAGGTCGACGAGCATGTCGACATCGCGGCGATCACCGCCACCACCGAGACGCTGCGGGCGTACTTAATCGCTTGACCCGATTCGGTAGCATGGTTCACGTGCTGGGAATCGACGACATCTCCGGGTAGTTCCCGAGATCTCACCTGTCGTCCGTAAAACCTCTCTCTCCTTTTGGAGTTCCCGCATGTCTATTGTCTGTTCCCATCTGTCGTTCCACTGGCCCGATGACACACCGGTGTTCACGGATCTGTCCTGCTCGTTCGGACGCGGCCGGTTCGGGCTGGTGGCGCCCAACGGCGCCGGTAAGAGCACGTTGCTGCGCCTGATCGCCGGTGAACTCACGCCGTCGGCCGGCGCCGTGGTGGTCGACGGAATACTGGGATATCTACCGCAGAACCTGCCGTTCCTGGCCGAGCACACCGTGTCCGACGTGCTCGGGGTGACGCCGGTGGTCGCCGCGCTGGACGCGCTGGCCGCCGGTGATGCCGGCGAGGCCGTGTTCGCCGCCATCGGTGACGACTGGGATATCCAGGAACGTTCGCGCGCCGAGCTGGATCGGCTCGGACTGGACCTGGGGTTGGACCGCCCGTTGTCCACGTTGTCGGGTGGTCAGGTGGTGTCGTTGGGGCTGACGGCTCAACTCCTGCGCCGACCCGATGTCCTGTTGCTCGACGAGCCCACCAACAATCTGGATATCGATGCCCGCCAACGGCTTTACGACGCCTTGGAAGATTTCGGCGGTTGCCTGCTGGTGGTCAGTCACGACCGGGTGCTGTTGGACCGGATGGACTCGATCGCCGAGTTGCGTGCCGGTGAGGTCTCGTTCTACGGCGGCGGATTCAGCGATTACCAGGCGGCGGTGCAGGCTGCCCAGGATGTTGCCGAAAGCAATATCCGCAATGCCGAGCAGGAACTCAAACGGCACAAGCAGCAGATGCAGCAGGCGCGCGAGCGAGCCGATAAGCGATCGTCGACCGCGAAACGCAATCTCAAGGACGCGGGCCTGCCGAAAATTGTTGCCGGCAAACTGAAACGGGACGCTCAGCAGTCGGCGGCCAAGGCCGACGATATGCACGCCCGGCGGGTCAGCGACGCCCGGGACCGACTCGATGACGCCGAGCGCGCGTTGCGCGATGACGATGTGCTGGCCCTGGATCTGCCCGACACCGAGGTTCCTACCGGCCGCGTGATGTTCAGCGGAACCGATTTGGCGTCAAGGACTTTCGCGGGACTCGATATCGATATCCGCGGGCCGGAACGCATCGCGCTGACCGGCGGTAATGGCGTGGGAAAGTCGACGTTGCTCCGGATCATCTCCGGTGACCTGCCGCCCGACACGGGGGAGCTGCAGCGCGGTGACGGTCGCATCGCGTATCTGTCGCAGCGGCTGGATCTGCTCGAGGAGCAGGCGTCGGTGGCCGATTGCCTGGCGGCCTACGCCCCGGCGATGTCGGTGACCCGTCGGCGGCATCTGTTGGCGCAGTTCCTGTTCCGGGGCGACCGTATCGATCTGCCGATCGGTGCGCTCTCCGGTGGGGAGCGGTTGCGCGCGACGTTGGCGTGCGTGCTGTTCGCCGAGCCGGCGCCGCAATTGCTGCTGCTGGACGAACCGACGAACAACCTCGATCTGGCCAGCGTCGCTCAGCTGGAGTCGGCGCTGAACGCCTATCGGGGAGCGTTCGTCGTGGTGAGCCACGATGAGAGCTTCCTGGCCAACATCGGTGTCCAGCGCAGGCTGCTGCTGGCCGACGGGGTGTTGGTGGCGACTTAATCGATCTGGGGACGGGTCGGTGCGGGACGGGCCGGCTGGGGAGCCTCGACGGGCGCGCGACCCGACGGGGAGCTCGGGCCGGCCTGCGCCTCGTGGGCCGGGGCGGGTTCGGACTTTTCGCGCTTGCCGGCCTGGTCTTCGCGCTCACGCTCCGCGTCGCGTTCCTCTTCGGACTTCTCACCCTCTTTGAGCTTCGCGGCCTGGGCTGCCTGGGCGGCCTGCTGTGAAGCCTGTTGGGTGGCTTGCGCAACGCCCTGCATCACCTRCTGTGCGCCTTGTTGCAGGCCTTGAGCCAGCCCTTGCAGCGGCGCGGTGACGGACTGGGCGAGTTGGCCGACCTGCTGGCCGACCTGACCCATGATCTGGCCCATCTGACCCATCATGTCGCCGCCAGCCGCGGCCGGACTGCCCGCGCCGGATGTTCCAGGGGCGCCGCCGCTGCCGCCGGGCTCGCCCTTGCCTTCCAATGCATCGGCGGCGGCCTGCAGGCGCGAGGCGCCTTCCTCGTCGCCCGCGGCGTACGCGCTGGCTGCTTTCTGCAGCAGATCGGCAATGGTGGAGGCCGATGTCGAGGTGACGCCCAGGGTGCTGCCGCGTCCGCCGAGGACATTGCTCAGCGCGCCGCTCACGGCCGAGGCGATGGCGCCATGGCTGTTCTGCACGCCGGTGCCTTCGGCAGCCGTAAGCCCGGACAGTCCGGAGACCACCTGGGAGTGCAGCTCTGAGTAGTTCCGCACGCCGTCGGTCTGGACGAAGAGTGGATCGGTCATGTGTCAGCCCCTGTCGTTCGCAGCTAATTCTATGGCCGACGCGGGGGCGTGTTGGGCGGGAGTTTTCGTGCGGGTGCGGGCATTAGACTGCGGCCCGGGTGGCAACGCCATCCGGGTTGCGAGCCGAGTCCTACGCGGTCGGGTTCGAGGCTGGGATCGAGTAGGCCGAGTGGACCGAGCGAACCTCTCGGACCCCGCCGCTGGGCCCCCTCGGCCCGTAGGTCGGGTCGTTCATCAGCCGCGGGAAGTCGACCGGAAACTCAAACGGCCCGCCGAACGGACCATCATCCGTGACTTCCTGGGTTGGATCCTCGGTGGGATCCTGGGGTTCGGCCAGGGCTGGTGGTGCGGCGATGAGCGTGCCGGCGGTGATTGCCGCGGCGATAGCACCAATGATGATGTTTTTCATTTTTGGCTCCAACTGTCAATAGTTAGCCAAGTTTTATTTTACGCCTACATCTCGGGCTTTTCCTCTAGCTGAGGTAACGACATTTCGCGTATGCGGTGATTGCACATTCAACTGTCGCAATCTGCATGTTCCGAATGATTGCCCGGTTATGGCAATGGTCATGACGCGAGAATGTCGGTGCGAGACCGATCTTGATCGGTCACCTTGGCTGGGGAGCGAGATTAGCTAACGACGACGTGTCACGGTCGAGGCTGTGCAGCTCGAATCGGTGGGGAACCATCCCGGTACCCGGACCCGTCGATGCGGAGTCCGGTTCGTCCGTCCGGGCTGGCGTTGCGGTGAACGGCATGGTGGCTGCGATGGCAAAGCTGTGTGCCGTGCCGGCGAGGCGTCATCGCTGACTCCTTCGGCAAGGGTCACGTTAGGACCCCGAACTGGCATCCGGCTGGGGAGTGGCGCAGGGTTCGCTGAAAGTGAGCCTGCACCCGGTTTCATCTGGTCGGATCACAGCGGCCGGCCGGGATGGCCGGCCGCGGACTCTGGCGCCCGAGGTGTTCAGGCATCGCACCGGAACTAGCTTGTCGCAGTACCGACATCGGCCGGCCAACCGGGAGTCGCAGGCAGTACCGGGAAGTCGGATCGCTTATATGTCCGCGCAGGGAAGAATTGGCGGCTCTCGGGCGACGTGGCGGCCTGGGCTCGGCATTGCTCGATTTCTTTTCCCCTGTCAGGCCACTCTGCCGTGAGGACGTAGCCACCCTGGTGGTTGGTCACGCGCCATCCTCCGAAGACGTTTGTGAACGGTGCGCGTGACGGTCCTTGTTGTGGCGCTGCAGGTTCGCCATTTCCAGGCCCCTTCAGCCCGATCCGAAAAGGGCTGAAGCCGCCGTATGGTCCAGGTTCGGTCGCCGCCTTGAACTTGTCGCCGACGAGCACGCCGCTGTCGTACGTGTAGAGGCATCCGTAAATCGTGGCGCCCTGATTGGACTGGTCGACTCGGAGAATGTGTTGGTGGAAGGTGCCAACCCACGCGCGAGGTCGCCCATCGCGGAGCGGCCAAAGGCCTTCAGTCCCATCCGGCCCGTCGGGGTTATTGGCATCGACTGATTGCGCAAACCCCGGATACAGGTACTTCTCGTCATCGGTGAGATAAGCGAGATAGTAGGACTCCACATATGCCCGCACGACGACTGCCGGGCCCGTGGTCAGATCGATACCCGGTTCGCCGGTCCACGTCATGCTGAAGTCGCTCAAGGCTTCTGGCCATCCGGCGGGTGGTGACTCGGGGGTCTCGGCCGTCTGCTGCGGTGTGCACCCCGTCACCATGAACAGCGCTGCTGCGACGATGCTTCCGAACAACCGCGCACGTCGGGGCGCGGTCATCAAGCATTGAGCAGCGAGCCGGTTCATGTCCATTGGTAGCCGCCCACTGCTACTCCGTCGCTGGTGCGGCCTTGGCCGGCCAGCCGGGAATGGCCGGCAACGTGGGGTCTCAACCTCCACCGCCGTTGTCGGGATCGGGCGGCCAACCGGGAGTTGGTGGCAACGCTGGGAAATCTGACTTCGTGTATGCCCGCTCAGGGACAGTTTGTCGGCTCGCGGTCGTCCCGCCAGCACGAGCCCGACACTCGTCTATGTCTTGTCCTCTATCTGGCCATTCGGATGTGAGTAAGTAGCCACCTTGATGGTTGGTCACGCGCCATTCGCCGAACACATTCGTTGACGGCGCGCGCGACGGTCCCGACTGGGAGTCCTGAGTGTCGCCGGTGTTCGGTGCTTTCAGTCCGACGCGGAACGCGCTTATTCCGCCGTAGGGACCTGGTTCGGTGTTCTTCCTGATCTCGTCACCTTGCACGATCGCGCTTTCGTACGTGTACATACATCCGAAGGCAACCACGTTCTGCTCCGACTGTTCGACTCGGAGAATGTGCTGCCGTAGGGTGCCTATCCACGTGCGAGGTTGATCGGTCAACGGCCAGAGTTCCTCCGTGCCTTCAGGACCATCGGGGTTGTTGACCTCGACTGACTGCGCGAAGCCTGGGTACAGGTACTTCGCATCGTCGGTGACATGCGCCAGGTAGAACGACTCGATGTAGGCCCGCACGACGACTGCCGGGCCCGTGGTCAGATCAATACCCGGTTCGCCGGTCCACGTCATGCTGAAGTCGCTCAAGGCTTCTGGCCATCCGGCGGGTGGTGACTCGGGGGTCTCGGCCGTCTGCTGCGGTGTGCACCCCGTCACCATGAACAGCGCTGCTGCGACGATGCTTCCGAACGATCTCACACGGCGGCGAGCGATCGGTGCGAGTTGAACAGCGAGGCGATTCATTGCTCCTTGCCGATCTCTACTTCGTCGCTGGGGCCGCTTCGGCCGGCCAACCAGGAGTCGCAGGCAGTACCGGGAAGTCGGATCGCTTATATGTCCGCGCAGGGAAGAATTGGCGATCTTCTGGTGCATTTGGGGCGTGCTTTAGACACTGTTGCTTGTCGCGAAAGTTATCGGGCCACTCCGCCGTGAGGACATAGCCACCCTGGTGGTTGGTCACGCGCCATTCACCAAAGACATTTGTGAACGGCGCCCGCGAGGGTCCCTCCTGGGGGGGAAGCTTTTCCTCAATGGTAGGAGCTTTCAGCTCGACTCGAAAAGCGTTGATGCCGCCATACTCGCCACTTTCGGTGGCCGCCTTGAACTTATCGCCGATGAGTACGCCGCTGTCGTACGTGTAGAGGCATCCGTATATCGCGACGTTTTGGTCCGACTTCTCTRTTCGGACGATGTGTTGCCGAAAGGTGCCGACCCACGTGTCGGGCCCATCGAAAGGCGGCCAGAGTTCTTCTGTTCCGTCGGGTCCGTCAGGTTCGTTGGCATCGACTGCCTGTGCAAATCCCGGATAGAGATACTTCTCATCATCAGATAGGTCAGCAAGGTAGTACGACTCTATGTAGGCCCTGGCGACGACAACAGGCCTTGCAGTCAGGTCAATGCCTGGCCCAGCGGTCCACGCAACGGTGAAGTCGTTCAATGCTTCTGGCCAACCGGCGGGCGGCGACTCCGGGGCTTTCTGCGCCTGCGGCGCGCACCCGACGCTTGCGATCAAAACGGCCGCGCCAATGATCGCCGATAATCGCGCAAAGCGGCCGGCCATCACCCTTCACCCTCATCTGCGTTGGGTGTTTTCACGATGTCCGGGTCTTGGATCATCAGGTTGTAGCGATCTGCGTAGATCTCATCCGCTCCGTCACCATCCACCAGGACGGTGTAACTACCCATCGCTTGATTTATAGCGGTGGCAAAATCGCCGTCGCTGACGCCGTCGGGTTGGACTATCCGCGGAGGGTTACCGTCGACGTACCCCTCCGGAAGTGACACGTTCTGATTGGTCGCGAGCATCGACTCCAGCAGGACGGTGCTCGCCCTGGTCTCCGCCATCTGCGGAAGAGGTCGATCTACCGGGGGAGGAGCATTCTCGAACAGCTCTTGACCGAATACTGCACCGACCTGAGCAATTGTCGGGCCGGCCACTACTCCGACTCCGGGGATCATCGAACCGCCGGTTCCCAAGCCGGCCACGGCGGCGTCAAACCCATTCTTCTTCCACTGCGTCTCATCTGCTTCGGCTTGGTGTCCGTTCGCCTCGAATGCCTGGAATGCTTCGTGGGCACCGACATCTACCAAGCCGCGCATGGTCGCCGCTGCTTCCAGGTGGGCCTGGGACTGTGGGTCCTTCGCATCCATGGCGAATGCGGTCTCCTCTTTCATCGCCATGTCGTATGCGGTCGAGTTGATCAGATTCGCTGCGTCTGCGTCGGTGTTCAAGACCGCGAAAACGCCTTTGGCGTTGGACATCAATCCGTCTTGCCTTGACTTGTTGTCGTCAATCTCGAATGGCCCGCCCGCCCCAGATATCCCGCCCATGTCGTCTACAAACGGCACGAGTCCGTGTGCATACCGCTGGGTCAGTTCGGGATTCAGTTGACCCAACGTCTGGCCGTCGATATCCAACAGGTCTGGGCGATGAACACCGAGGTACTCGGCATATCTTTCAGCGGTTTCAGCGGCACGCTCGGCCTCCTCCGGGGTGCCGAAGCTGTCCTCGTTGGTCCAGCTGAACAGGTATCCCGCAGCCTTGCCGTCGTCCTGCCAATCAATCGTGTTCACGTCGTGCAGGAAATCGTCGACGTCCACGCCATTCCTGCCCATGAGGTGGTCATTGACGATCTGATGGTCGTCGTCGACTGCCTCGAACAAGGCCTGCGCGGTTGACCGACCGTTGTCCAGCCCTCCATGGGATTGTTCGGCGTCCATCACCCTGTCCGCGGCGAGGATGAGTTGGCGGTCAAGTTCTGTACCGGTCTGAAACTTCGGATCTCCGTCTTTGACGATGTCGGCGATGTCGGTGATGCGATCGCCGTAGTACAGCGATGTCGGCCGTTCGCCGTACTCGCCAAGGGGGGCGAAATCAGCCTTCTCCAGCGCGAACCGCACCTCGTCGGGCAATTGGCTTGCAGATCCCTTGACCGGCCCCTCGGCGCCACCGGTGATCTCGACGTCATCGTTGCTCATCAACTGCCACGAGTCGGCGATGATGTTGCCTTTGTCGCCGAGGCGTTCATTGGCGTCTTTGAGTTCGGAGACGCTCATGTCTTTCTGCTGTTTCTGCATTTGTGACAGATAGGCGTTCTGCTCCGGGCTCAGCGGGGTGCCCGGGCTGATCGAATCAAGGGCGTTGTTGACTCGCTCGGCGGCACCTTGATCGCCGTCCTGGAGCGCGTCCTCGACATCCCGAGCGGCTTGCTCCTCGATCGGGAGCGCGGTCATCTCTTCTTCATTGCTGACCAGCTGGACGTCGTCGTCCTCAGCCTCGCCCTCGCCGGTCCCGCCCATCTTCTGGTCCTTGAGCGCATCCCATTCCGGGCCCAGCTTGGTGATGTCACCGGCAACCCGGGCGAGCTCGTCGTTCGACGACGTCACGATCCCGGTGAGTTCGCTGAGTCCGCGCTGCACAATCGGCATCAACAACTGATCGCGGTTCTTGCCCGGCGGCACCGAAGCCGCCGCGGCGACAACCCATTGCCGCAGGTTGTCCAGGTTCTGCCGGCCGGTGGCAACGACATTGGCGGACTCGTTCACGTGGGCGGCCAGCCGCCTGTCCAGTTTGGCGAGCTCACCGAGGACGCGGGCGTGCTCGGTGTTGACCGCGCCGTAGGCGTCGGCGGCGATGCCCGTCCAGTTCGATCCGGGCGCGGCGGTCTGCACCGTCGACTGCAGCGATTCGAACTGTGCGCTCTGATCGAACTGCTCGCCGGTCTGCGGCACACCCGAACCGAACGTGTCCCGCGCCTTGTCCCAGGTCGACAGAAACCCGTCGAGCGCACTCACCTGAACATCACCGTCCCCCGAATTGCTCCTCGAGCAATCTTAAAACGGCGGCAGACCCGCTCGATGCAGCTTTTTTGTAGCGGGGTTCAGCGTCGGGAACTCGAACGGGGACGGTGATATTCGTGCGCGTTCGGATCCCACGCATAGCGCCGTGAGACCCAGTCCTTCGGCCGATACGGTGTCACGAGTACGAGCGCACCGATGGCGGTGACGACGAACCCCGTCGTCACGGAAATTTTCTTCAAGGYCTGACCCCCCAGGTCACGTCGCTGCCGTGCGCGCCGTCCGGGCCGTCCCCTCGACCGCAATGACCGCGCTTATGGCATGTTCTGCCAAGTGTTAGCCATCGCCACGTTACCGCAAAGCCGCCGAAGTGTGGGGCAAAGTTGCCGACTAAGTTCCCGGGCGGTGTGCGTGCCGCACGCTGTGGGTCATGCCGCGGGGTGTCATATGGGGGTCGCGATCCAGATAATGCAATTGGAAACGGTGGTGAATCACCTTGGTGCTCGACGTCTCCGACGTTTTGTCCGGCTCGTCAGCTTGGGCGGGTGCCGCGGTGAAGAGCACGCCGGCCGTGATGGCGATCGTTGCTGCGGTTACTGCAATGCGTCTCATTGCCGGCTCCTTCTGCCAACGCTCACAGTAGGGCCGCAAACTTGTGGCTCACTGTGGTCTGACGCCGGATTGGCTGAACAGTCAGACACGTTGCGCGGAGCCGAATTACCTCAGTTGATCCCGACCGGCCGAAGTGGTGCAGGTCGAGCGGCCTTGAACATGGTGAGAATGTCCTGACCGGGTGGCGTCGGTCCCGTGGTCGTCGGCGGGCGCAGGTAGCTTTCGGCCGCCGCGATGAACGCGCCGGAGAGCACCCGACTCATCTCGGTCGTGATGTGGCTGCCATCGCGATAGACCAGCGTGTCGCCAATGACGCTGGGGCACTTGGTGGCATTGCAGAACAGTTCGGTGAAATCGAGGTAGGAGACGTTGTCGTACTGCTCGGCGACGGACCGCTCGACGGCCCGTAACTCGGAATCCAGTGCCTCGGTTCTGTCGAGCGCGCAGTAGTCGGCGTCATCGATGAAGCGGGACAGACAGATCGACGGTGTGGTTCCGGTGGACGGGGTGTCGGCCAGCAGGACCAGATGCGACTGGGTGGGCAGGCGCTCGACCGCCGCGGTCAGCGCTTCGCGCCAGAGCTGTCCGCGATTCTCTTCGCCGGGGAAGTACAACTTCCCGAAGTTGCCCATGATCACCAGCGCCGGCGGATCTGCGGCGAGCTTGCTCGCCACATTCTCGATCCACGTCGGGCAACTGGTCGAGGCAATATTCGACGGCGGCGCGGCCGGGCAACTGCTCTTGGTATGCGACTCCAGGCGCACCTCGCCGCTCTCGGCCAGCGGCCGCAGCGCCGGATACCACTGCGCGGCATGTGAATCCCCGAACAGCACCACCCGTGGAGCGGCAGGGTTGGAACCGATGACGCAGTCCGCGAGCTCGGTCTGACTGAGATTGCGGTGGCAGCCGTTGTCGTAGACGACCGGCTGGTCGTTGTCCGCCTCGGCCAGCGTCGGGATCAGATTCGTCGGCACGTACCCGGTGCCCGCGGGGCTCGCACTGAGCACGATCGGCTCGGCAGGCTGACCGTTGTCCAGCCGGGACTGGACCACCAGGCCGGCCGTCAGGGCCGTCACCACGACCGTCGTCATGGCGCCCACTGCCACACCGAAGGTGCGGCGTGGCCGCGCCGTCGTGAGCCACCTCAGTCGCTGACCGGGAATCTCGACGTAGGTGTAGACCAGCCACGCCATTGGCACACAGGCCAGCGCGAGCGCGATGCGCGCCCACATCGGCAGGTGTTCCATATAAGCGCCGGCAGCGACCGGCAGCATCAACACCGGCCAGTGCACGAGGTACAGGGAGTAGGAGATATCGCCGATCCAGGTGGCCGGCCGCACGCTCAGCATTCCGGCCGGGCCGCCCGGCGCGGTGCCCGCGGCGATCAGCAGGGCGGCGCCCAGCACGGGGATGGCCACCGCCGCACCGGGATAGACGGTCTTGGTGGTGAAGACCATGCCGGCACCGATGATCGCCGCCAGGCCGGCCCACCCCAGCGCGGCAGCGATGCGCGGCGAGAACAGCTTTCGTCCGTCGAGCAGTGCGAGGGCCACCAGCGCGCCGAGCCCGAACTCCCACACCCGGGCCGGCAGCAGGAAGAACGCGTCGGGTTGCGTGTAGGTCGTGGAGTACTGACAGACCGCGAAGGACACCGCGATGATCGCCGACATGGCGACCGCCATCGTCCAGCGCGCCTTGAAGAATCGGAACAAGATCGCCAGCAGCAACGGCCACAGCAGATAGAACTGTTCCTCGACGCCCAGGGACCAGTAGTGCAGGAACAGCGACGGGGTCTTCTCCGCGAGGTAGTCCGTCGCGTTGTAGGCGAACCAGAGATTGGGGATGTAGAAGGYCGCGGCCATGGCGTCTTTGACCACATAGCCGAATTGGATCGGCGAGACCAGGAGTCGGGCGGCCAGCACCGTGGCGACGATGACGACGAAGGCTGCCGGCAACAGGCGGCGGGCACGACGGGCGTAGAACGATGCGAAGCCGATGCGGCCGTTTGTCCGCAGTCCTTCGAGGAGGTGGGTGCTGATGAGGAAACCGGATATGACGAAGAAGACGTCGACGCCGACGTATCCGCCGCCGAATCCCGGTATCTCCGCGTGGAACAACACGACCAGCACGACGGCGATGGCGCGCATGCCCTGAATGTCGAGGCGTTTCTTCCGGACTGCCGCGCTCGCGTCCTGCTCCCTGATGGTTGCGCTCCTTGTAATCGCAATCAACTGACGGACGTCACCCTAAAGGGTTTGCCGTCTGTGTGGAGAGTCTTGATCAGAGCACGTGCGAGCGCTCCGCCGGTGCGGCCGGCGGGGCGTTCAGAGGCCTTCTCGACATTCCGAGCGCTGCAAACCTTTTAGCAACGGAGTCCAGCCCCTCTTGATCTTGAACTGCCTGCGCTCGCGCATGTTCGAGCGTCAAACGAGCGAAGACGCAATCCAATTCGAGCGCGGCGACGCTTTCGGCGGCTCGGGCGTCGCCGAGACGGACAGCGTCGTGCAGTGCGCGCAATGTCACAGCAGACTGGCCACCCCGCGAAGCGGTGCGCGCCGCTTCGCGCGCGGCGGCAATCGCTCCCACCGCGTCCCGTCGCGCCGCGCAGGTCCAGGCCCGGGCCAGCGCCAGTTCAGGGGCGAACAGCATCGACTTCAACCCGTGTCGCGACTCCGCGCGCGAGAGCGCTTTGGCCGCATCGACCGCCAGTCCCTGCTGCCCGAGCGCCTGAGCCAGCAGCATCCACGCCAGCGGTCCCCACGAGTATCCGGTCACTGCCAGCGCGGCGGCGGATTCGCGCAACAGTGGCACAGCCTCGTCGAGGGCACCGCGCACCAACAGCACATCGGCCACCAGTAGCTGTCCGATCGCCCGGGACGGCTGGGCCACTGACACCAGGTCACGCGCCAGCGCCTCGGCGCGATCCAGCTCGCCGGTGAGGATCAGCGCGGTGGTCTGCCCGAAAGCGGAGGTGAACCGCAGCAGCCCGGGATTGCCGGACGCGACCGCCCGGGCGGCCAAAGTGTCGACCGAAGAGAACAGGCCCATCCGGGCCGACGACAACGCCGCCGCCGAAGCCGCCCAGCCGATCGCCCGACGGTCGGCGTCCGGCGTCGCGAGCACAGAGTCGGCGAGTTCCAGCGCACGCTGCGGGCTACCGGCGTTCATGGCGAAGGTGCTCAGCAACGCGTCGACGGTGGTCGCGGAACGCAGCTTGGCGCGTGTCGCGCGCAGGAAGGCGGTGGCCCGCTCGGGCTCGTCGAGCATCCAGAACTGATTGGCCGCCCGGGGCAGCGCCCACGCGATCAGGTCGGCCTCGGTCAGGGTCGCGGGGTCGACCTCGGCGAGCACCGCGTCGGCATCGTTCCCGCGGCCCTGCCAGGCCAGGGCCTGCGCCAACGTCAACCGCGCGGACAGTGATCCGCCCTCGCTCAATGCCGCCCGGGCCAGTTCCTCGGCGGCCCCGAGATCCGCGCGGCCCAGCGCGTCCGCAGCAGCGTCGCTCGACGGCTCAGACACAGCCGCAGTGTATGGCGGGCGRCCATGCGGTCATGGCGAAACCGGCGGTACGTTCTCACTTGTGTCCGAAACCAGCCCGTGGGCCGTCTGCGTGTACTGCGCGTCCGGCCCAACGCACCCTGAACTGCTCGAACTCGCCACCGACGTCGGCCGCGGCATCGCGGACCGCGGGTGGACGCTGGTATCCGGGGGCGGCAACGTCTCGGCGATGGGCGCGGTGGCCGACGGGGCCCGGCAGCGCAACGGGCGCACCATCGGCGTCATCCCCAAGGCCCTGGTGCACCGGGAACTCGCCGACGTCGCCGCCGACGAACTGGTGGTCACCGACACCATGCGGGAACGCAAGCAGGTGATGGAGGACCGCGCCGACGCGTTCATCGCCCTGCCCGGCGGTATCGGCACCTTGGAGGAGTTCTTCGAAGCGTGGACGGCGGGCTACCTGGGCATGCATGACAAGCCGATCGTCATGCTCGACCCATTCGGCCACTACGACGGCTTGCTGAGCTGGCTACGGGGCCTGGTCGACACCGGTTACGTCGGCGAACGCGCCCTGGACCGGCTGGTGCTCGTCACCGATGTTGAGACGGCTCTCAGCGCATGTAGCCCCGGTCACTAGGCTTGACGGCCATGAGTGACGACACAACGCGTACCAGCGTCGGCCTGCTCGACATCGCCACCAAGATTCCCGGGCTGCTGATGGACGCGCCGGCGATCGTGCGGGGTGTGGTCACGGGCATGGGTGCCCGGCCCACCGCCAAGACCTCGATCGGCAAGGTCTTCCAGGACCGCGCCGCGCAGTACGGCGACCGGGTGTTCCTGAAGTTCGAAGATCAGAAGATCACCTACCGGCAGGCCAACGAGACCGTCAACCGCTACGCCGCGGTGCTGGCCGCCCGGGGAGTGGGCCACGGCGACGTCGTCGGCATCATGTTGCGCAACTCCCCGGACTCGGTGTTGCTGATGCTGGCCACCGTCAAATGCGGAGCCACCGCCGGCATGCTCAACTACCATCAGCGTGGCAACGTCCTGGCCCACAGCATCGGTCTGCTCAACGCGAAGGCCATCATCGCCGAATCCGACTTGGTGGAACCGATCACCGAGAGCGGCGTGGAGACCGAAGGCCTGGTCACCGTCGAAGAGTTGCGGCAGGCCGCCACCACCGCGCCCACCACCAACCCGGCCGCCACCGCGGCGGTGCTGGCCAAGGACAAGGCGTTCTTCATCTTCACCTCGGGCACCACCGGCATGCCCAAGGCCAGTGTGATGACCCACTACCGCTGGCTGCGCGCACTGGCCGGATTCGGCGGGCTCGGCCTGCGCCTGAACAGCAACGACACCCTCTATTGCTGCCTGCCGCTCTATCACAACAATGCGCTCACGGTGTCGGTCGGTTCCGCGCTGAACGCAGGAGCGGCACTGGCACTGGGCAAGTCGTTCTCCGCGTCGCGGTTCTGGGACGAGGTCATCAGTCATGAGGCCACCGCGTTCGTCTACATCGGTGAGATCTGCGGATACCTGCTCAACCAGCCGCCCAAGCCGACCGACCGCGCACACAAGGTGCGCGTCATCGTCGGCAACGGACTGCGCCCTGCCATCTGGGACGAGTTCACCAAACGCTTCGGCATCCCGCGGGTCTGCGAGTTCTACGGCGCCAGTGAGGGAAACACCGCCTTCGTCAACGTCTTCAATGTGTCCAAGTCGACCGGCATCTGCCCGAGCCCGGTGGCCTTCGTCGAATACGACCTCGACACCGGGGAACCTGCGCGCGCCGCGGACGGCAGGCTGCGCAAGGTCAAACGCGGACAGCCCGGCCTGCTGCTGTCCAAGGTCAGCAGCTTCCAGCCGTTCGACGGCTACACCGACAAGTCGGCGTCTGAAAAGAAGCTGGTGCGTGACGCATTCAAGGACGGCGACGTCTGGTTCAACACCGGGGACCTGATGCGTTCCCAGGGCTTCGGGCACGCCGCCTTCGCCGATCGGCTCGGCGACACCTTCCGGTGGAAGGGCGAGAACGTCGCGACCACCGAGGTCGAGGCCGGCCTGTCCAGCGATGCGCAGGTCGAGGAGGCGACCGTGTTCGGCGTCGAGGTGCCCGGCGCCGGTGGCCGAGCGGGCATGGTTGCGCTGCAACTCAAGTCGGGGGCCGAGTTCGACGGGGCCGCCTTGGCGCGGACCGCCTACGCGCATCTGCCGCCCTACGCGGTGCCGCTGTTCATCCGGATCGTGCCGGAGTTGGCGCACACCTCGACGTTCAAGAGCCAGAAGGTCGAACTGCGCAAGCAGGGCTACGGCGAGGACATCGAGGACCCGCTCTACGTGCTGGCCGGGCGCGAGGAGGGCTACGTGCCCTTCTATCCGGAGTACGTCGACGAGGTCAAGGACGGCAAGCGCCCGAAGTCCTGAACCATTTCGGCGTGATCCGCTGCGGTCAGCGCAACACATCACGCCGAAATCGCTTGGCCGTAGCCTGGGAGTGTGCAGTTGACAGGCAGGGGTGAGCGCAGCGACGGGAAAATGACGTGGCTGGGCCGCCCGGTCGCCGGTGACCGGGCGATGATCATGGCCATCGTCAACCGCACACCGGATTCGTTCTACGACCGCGGCGCCACGTTCACCGACGAGGCCGCCATGGAGGCCGCCCACCGCAAGATCGCCGACGGCGCCGACGTCATCGACATCGGTGGGGTGAAGGCGGGCCCGGGTAACACCGTGGATGCCGACGAGGAGATCGCGCGGGTGGTGCCGTTCATCGAATGGCTGCGCGGTGCCTATCCCGATCAACTCATCAGCGTGGACACCTGGCGCGCGACGGTCGCCAAACAGGCCTGCGCGGCCGGTGCGGACCTCATCAACGACACCTGGGCCGGAGCCGACCCCGGCCTGCCGGAGGTCGCCGCGGAGTTCGGTGCCGGACTGGTTTGCTCACACACCGGCGGCGCCATCCCGCGGACCCGGCCGTTCCGGGTGAACTACGGCATCAGCGAACGCGGTGTGGTCGACGATGTGATCGCCGAAGTCACCGCTGCGGCCGAGCACGCCGTGTCGGTGGGGGTGTCCCCGGACGCGATCTTGATCGATCCGACCCACGATTTCGGCAAGAACACTTACCACGGCCTTAGTTTGTTGCGCCACGTAAAAGATCTTGTAAACACGGGATGGCCTGTCCTGATGGCCCTGAGCAACAAGGATTTTGTCGGGGAGACTCTGGGTGTGGGACTGACCGAACGCCTGGAGGGCACGCTGGCGGCGACGGCTTTGGCCGCCGCCGATGGAGCAGCCATGTTCCGGGTGCATGAGGTCGGCCCCACTCGACGCGTACTGGAAATGGTCGCGTCGATCCACGGATCGCGTCCACCGACGCGCACGGTGAGGGGACTGGCATGACGGTGCTATCTGAGCTGACACCAGAACTGACCGCAATGAACGAGACTGACGCTGTGTCAGGGCACCGCTGGATGGCAGACCACAGCTTTGGCCGGCCGTCCTGGACCGTGGAGGAGCTGATCGCCGCCAAGGCGGGCCGCACCATCTCGGTGGTGCTCCCGGCGCTCAACGAGGAAGAGACCGTCGCCTCGGTGGTGGAGACCATCACCCCGCTGCTGGGCGGGCTGGTCGACGAGTTGATCGTGCTGGACTCCGGGTCCACCGATGACACCGAGATCCGGGCGGTCGCCGCCGGCGCCCGCGTGGTGAGCCGGGAACAGGCGCTGCCCGAGGTGCCGACCAACCCCGGCAAGGGTGAGGTGTTGTGGCGTTCGCTCGCTGCGACCACCGGTGACCTGGTCGTCTTTGTCGACTCCGACCTGATCGACCCCGATCCGATGTTCGTGCCCAAGCTGCTGGGCCCGCTGCTGACCACCGACGGTGTGCACCTGGTCAAGGGGTTCTACCGGCGGCCRCTCAAGGTCAGCGGCAGYGAGGACAAGAACGGCGGCGGTCGCGTCACCGAGCTCGTGGCACGGCCGCTGCTGGCGGCCCTGCGACCGGAGCTGACCTGCCTGCTGCAGCCGCTTGGCGGTGAGTACGCGGGCACCCGTGAACTGCTCACCTCGGTACCGTTCGCGCCCGCCTACGGCGTCGAGATCGGCCTGCTCATCGACACCTATGACCGGCTGGGCCTGGACGGCATCGCGCAGGTCAATCTGGGGGTCCGCGAGCACCGCAACCGCCCGCTGACCGAGCTGGCCGCGATGAGCCGGCAGGTGATCGCCACGCTGCTGAGCCGCTGCGGCATTCCCGACTCCGGGGTGGGGCTGACACAGTTCTTCGCCGACGGTGACGACTACACCCCGCGCACCTCCACGGTGTCGCTGGCCGACCGGCCCCCGATGAACACGTTGCGCCCGCGCTAGGGGTCTTCCTTGTCACACGGGTAGGGCAGTATCGAGGCGTGACACTGATACTGATGTACCTGGTGGTGCTGATCCTGGTCGGCACGGTGTTGTTTGCCCTGGGCAGTGTGCTGTTCGGCCGCGGCGAACAGTTGCCGCCACTTCCGCGGGCCACCACGGCGACCGTGCTGCCGGCTTCGGGAGTGACCGGTGCCGACGTCGACGACGTCAAGTTCACCCAGACGCTGCGCGGCTACAAGACCAGCGAGGTGGACTGGGTGCTCGACCGGCTGGGCGCCGAACTCGATTCGCTGCGTGGCGAGTTGGACACGGTGCGTGCCGCCTACGGGCTGGAGGACAACGAGGACCGGCCGGCTGTCCACGAGGCTGCGCACGCCAAGCCGGACGAGTCGTGACCGCGCCGGTCGCCGATGACGGACGGATCCGATGTGGCTGGGTACCAACCGATTCCAGCCCCAACGGAGTGCTCTACCGGGAGTATCACGACACTGAGTGGGGCAAGCAACTGCGCGGGACCGTGCCGCTGTTCGAACGGGTCAGCCTGGAGGCCTTTCAGAGTGGTCTGTCCTGGTTGACCATCCTGCGCAAGCGTGACGGGTTTCGGCACGCGTTCAAGGGGTTCGACATCGACAAGGTCGCCCGGTTCACCGACCGCGACATCGCCCGGCTGATGGAGGATGCCGCAATCGTGCGTAACCGCGCGAAGATCGAGGCCACCATCAACAACGCCCGCGCCATCGCCGACCTCGACATCGACCTCTCCGATTTGCTGTGGTCGTTCGCACCCGCGGTGAGAACCCGCCCCGCGGAGCTGTCCGCGGTGCCCGCCATCACGCCGGAATCCACAGCGATGGCCAAGGAACTCAAGCGTCGGGGCTTTCGTTTCGTCGGCCCCACGACGGCCTACGCGTTGATGCAGGCAACGGGAATGGTCGACGATCACATCGCCTCATGCTGGGTGCCCGCGGCGGCGTGAGCGTTATCTTTCCGGTCACGGTCGGTGCGTTTCGCCGGGTCTTTTCACACTGCAGCGACGCAATAGGGAACAATAGGTTTAGTTCAGTAGCAATTCTGTGCCGGTTGACGCCGGCTTGATCGGGTCCGTTCAGTGCGGGCCGGCTCATGCGGAGGGAGCACACGATGGCGGCGATGAAGCCCCGGACCGGTGACGGTCCATTGGAAGCGACCAAAGAGGGGCGCGGCATCGTGATGCGGGTACCACTGGAAGGCGGAGGGCGGCTCGTCGTCGAGCTCACCCCCGATGAGGCCGCCGCACTGGGCGACGAGCTCAAGAACGTGACGAGCTAACTAGCTCGTCACCACGTTGTAGATCGCAAGGGTCTCCTCGGCGATACGCGCCCAGGAGAACTCTTCGATACAACGCTGCCGCCCGGCCTCGCCGTAGCGGCGTGCCCGGTCGGGTTCGGCAACCAGTGCGTTGACCGCATCGGCCAGGTGGGTCTCGAAGAACACCGTGTCGTTGGCGTCGTAGTGCACCAGCAACCCGGTTTCGTGATCGGCCACCACCTCGGGAATGCCGCCGACGTCGGAGGCGACGACGGCCGTCGAACAGGCCATCGCCTCGAGGTTGACGATGCCCAGCGGTTCATACACCGAAGGGCACACGAAAACCGTTGATGCCGACAAAATTTCGCGAATCTTGCCGGTCGGCAGCATCTCTCGCACCCAGAACACGCCCGAACGTGCGGCGGCCAGATCCTGGACCGCCGAACTGATCTCCGCGGCAATCTCCGGGGTGTCGGGTGCACCTGCGCACAGCACCAGCTGGATGTCGGGGTCAAAGCGGTGCGCCGCGGCCACCAGGTGCGCGACACCCTTCTGCCGGGTGATCCGGCCGACGAACGCCACGATCGGCCGGTTGAGGTCCACGCCGAGCTCGGCCAGCACCGAACCCTCGGGCTCGGGCTCGGCCGGGAACCAGACCGCGGTGTCGATCCCATTGCGCACCACGTGCACCCGCGCGGGATCCAGGGTCGGGTAGGTGGCCAGCACGTCCTTGCGCATACCGGAGCTCACGGCGATCACCGCGTCGGCGGCTTCCACGGCCGTGCGTTCCACCCAGGACGACACCCGGTACCCGCCGCCGAGCTGCTCGGCCTTCCACGGCCGCATCGGCTCCAGCGAATGGGCGGTCAGCACGTGCGGGATTCCGTGCAACAGCGAGGCCAGATGCCCGGCCATCCCGGTGTACCAGGTGTGCGAATGCGCGACGGTCGCCCCGGCGGCGGCATTGGCCATCACCAGGTCGGCCGACAGCGTGGACAGCGCCGGGTTGGCGGACGCCAGCGCGGGGTCGGGCGCCGCGACGATCGCGGTGTCCCGCGGCGCGCCCATGCAGTGCACATCTACCTCGCACAGTCGCCGCAGCTGGGCGACGAGCTCGGTCACGTGCACGCCTGCCCCGCCGTAGACCTCCGGCGGATACTCCCGAGACATCATCGCCACGCGCATGGTGTGCACGGTAACCGGCGAAACTTCGCCGCGCACCCCTCATCCAGTTCACGAATCATGATCAGCGTTCACACGTGTTCCCGAGCGCCCAAACACCTTGACTCGCAGCAGTTCGATCGGGCGATTGGCTAGCCGCACCGCGGCAGGCCAGATAGGTTGGCAGCATGAGGGAAGCGCCACATGTGCTGGGCATCGTCCTGGCTGGGGGGGAAGGTAAGCGCCTTTACCCATTGACGGCGGACCGGGCGAAGCCGGCGGTGCCGTTCGGCGGTGGCTACCGGTTGATCGACTTCGTTCTGTCGAATCTCGTGAATGCGCGATTCCTGCGGATCTGCGTTCTCACGCAATACAAATCGCACTCGCTGGACCGGCACATCTCGCAGAACTGGCGGCTGTCGGGTTTGGCGGGGGAGTACATCACGCCCGTCCCGGCGCAGCAGCGGCTGGGACCGCGGTGGTACACCGGATCAGCCGACGCGATCTACCAGTCGATGAACCTGATCTACGACGAGGACCCGGACTACATCGTCATCTTCGGTGCCGACCACGTGTATCGGATGGATCCCGAGCAGATGCTGGCCCACCACATCGAGAGCGGTGCGGGTGCCACGGTGGCCGGTATCCGGGTGCCGCGCTCGGAGGCCTCGGCCTTCGGTTGCATCGACGCCGACGAATCGGGCCGCATCCGCGGGTGGGTGGAGAAGCCTGCCGACCCGCCAGGCACCCCCGACGACCCCGAGTCGACCTTCGCCTCGATGGGCAACTACATCTTCACCACCAAGGTGCTCATCGACGCCATCAAGGCCGACGCCGACGAAGACACCTCCGACCACGACATGGGTGGCGACATCATTCCGCGGTTGGTGGCCGACGGGATGGCGGGCGTCTACGACTTCGACGACAACGAGGTGCCCGGGGCCACCGAACGCGACCACGGTTACTGGCGCGATGTCGGCACCCTGGACGCGTTCTACGACGCGCACATGGATCTGGTCTCGGTGCACCCGGTGTTCAACCTGTACAACAAGCGCTGGCCGATCCGTGGCGGCTCGGAGAACCTGGCCCCGGCCAAGTTCGTCAACGGCGGCTCCGCCCAGGAGTCCGTGGTGGGCGCGGGCAGCATCATCTCGGCGGCCTCGGTGCGCAATTCGGTGCTGTCGTCCAACGTCGCCATCGACGACGGCGCGATCGTCGAGGGCAGCGTGCTGATGCCCGGGGTGCGTATCGGCCGCGGCGCGGTGGTGCGCAAGGCGATCCTGGACAAGAACGTCGTCGTCGGACCCGGCGAGATGGTCGGCGTCGACCTGGACAAGGACCGTGAACGGTTCTCGATCAGTTCCGGCGGCATCGTCGCCGTCGGCAAGGGGATCTGGATCTAGCGCTCTGCCTGCGCGCGGCGCCGGCGCCACCGCCACACCTGGACCACCGCGAGGGCGACGGCGGCGAGTACGACGAGGATCAACAGCGGCAGCAGCAGCGACACGAAGACCAACCCCACACTGGTGACGTCCTCGGCGGTGCTCAGCACCGGGGCTGCCATCCCTGCCGACCCGATGTTGGCGACCGGGCGTACGGCGGATTTGGTCAGCGACACGACAAGTGCGGTGACGACGCCGATGACGACGCCGATCCACTGGCCCGATGACGCGAAAGCGCCCGGATCGGTGACCGCGGCGGTCTGCGCGGCGGTGCCCGACCCGAAGACGATGCCACCCGCCGTCGGCCGCACGAACGTCTGGATGGCGTCGTTCACCGAGTCCAGCGCCGGGATCTTGTCGGCGACGATCTCGACGGTCAGCAGCACCCCGACGATGAGCATCACCCAGCCGTTCTCCAGCCAGGCCCAGCCCGCGGGCAGCGACACCAGTTCGGTGAACCGCGACAGCAGGCCCAGCGCCAGCAGCGGGATGTAGGCATTGAGTCCGGCCGCGGTGGCCAGCCCGAAACCGGTGAGCAGCTCCATGGATTCAGTATGTGGCCGGACGGTGCCCGATCGGATCAGTTCGGACGGCGGGTGTTCCTGGTGGTCGCCCGCGACGGCTTGTCGTGCCGGGGGACCTCGGGCAGGTCCTTGATCTTGCGTCCTTTTCCGGCCACGGTGGCCAGCGAGCGGCGGCACCGGGGGCATATCGGTTTGCCCTCGATATCGACCGTCCAACTCTTCCCGCTACCCGGGCATGCTTTGTCGGCCATGACCAGCACTGTATCGAGGGCGACGGCGTCACCCCAACCGGTGTGCGATCACCAGAGGTGGGGCACCAACCGGTAGCGCACTGTTGCCATGTATTCGGGGTAGCCGGCCAGTTCCTCGGTGAGCATCTGCTCCTCGTCGCGGATGCGTGCCGCGATCACCGGTGCCGAGGCCACCACGCCGAGCAGGCCCCACAGCGAATCCAGGGCCAGCGGGGTGCCGATCATCATGACGGCCGCGCCGGTGTACATCGGGTGGCGCACCAATCCGTAGAGCCCCGTGGACACCAGTGGCTGGTCGGCCTCGACCTGTACGGTCGCCGCCGCATAGTTGTTCTGCACGACGACGAGTTGGGCGGCACTGAGCCCGACGGCGACCAGGACATTGCCGACGATGACCAGCCACACCGGGACCTGCGACCACCCGAAGCGGTGATCGAGCGCCGAGAGCACGAACGTCGCGACCACCAGCGCCAGCGTGAGGGTCATGATGATGCGTTGCGCCGGGCGGTTTTCGGCGGTGGGGCCGGCCTTCATTCGCCGGGCCAGGGCGTCCGGGTGGCGGACGGCCAGATAGATGCTCGGCAGGGTGGTCGTCGCGATGAACACCGCCAGGAAGACCCACGCCTGCCAGTAGTCGAAGGTGCCGGCCGGCCAGAACAGGACGGCGACGAAGAAGACCAGCCCGAGGACCGTCTGTGCGATGAATTTCATACCGCGTCCCTTGTTCGGTAGATCCACCCGGCCAGCAGCGTCCCGGCGGCCGCGACGGCCACCATCGTCGCCAGCGCGGTGAGCGGGAAATCGGTCGGTGCGGTCGTCTGCCCGACAGGGGAGGCGTCCAGCAGCCATCGCGGCAACCGCAGCAGCGCACCGAGATACAGCGACACCACCACGAATGCCACGGCCAGCCAGCCGATCCAGGGCCGGCGCAGCGCGACCGCGAGCGCGGCGATCGCGGCGAGCACCGCCATGGCCGGCAGGAAGGCCAGACCGGCCAGGGTCAGCCGCCACACGGTGGCCGGCTCGCCGACGGTCAGACCGGCGCCCAGACCATTGCCCAGCCCCGCGCAGAGCAACAACGCGGCCGCACCGGTCAGCGCCGCGGCCACCGACGTCAACAGCCACTGCCAGCGCGACACCGCGGCGGCCAGCACCGGCTCGGACAGCCCGGATTCCTCGTCGCTGTAGGTGCGCAGCACGGCGGCGACCACATAGGCGCCGGTTGCCGCCGCCAGGAACTGCGACATGGTGGTGTAGACACCGTCGGTGCCCGACACGGCGAGCACCCGCGCCAGCAGTTCGTTCTCCTGCGCCGCATTCAGCAGCGATTTCGTCATCGATCCGAATGCCAGACCGCCCAGGAACAGTCCGACGCTCCAACCGATCAACTGGCCGCGTTGCAGGGTCAGGTGCAGGACAAAGACATTGGGTATCGCGTGTGCGTCGGGACGTTCGCCGCTGGACCTGATGATGCCGTCGTCGTACTGGCGCCGGGATTCCAGCATCACGGCGGTGGCCACCAGCATTGCGGTGAGCCCGATCAGCATGAGCAGCGGCCACCAGCGCACGTCCACGAAGGACCGCATCTGCTGAGCCCAGGCGATGGGGGAGAACCAGCTCAGGGCGCTGCCCGAGGGGTCGATGACATCGCCGATGCCGCGGACCAGCACGGCCAGTGCGAGGGCGCCCATCGCCGCCCCCGTCGCGGTGCGTGCCTGCCGCCACAGCTGGGCGGTGACGGCCGCCAAGGCGCCGAAAACTGTTGCCGCCCCGGTGATACCGAGACTGAGCGCCGCACTGTCCGGGACGGCGAAACCGTAGCCGGCGAGCGCCACGGTCATCGTGACCGCGAGTACGGCATTGACCGCGCCCACCAATGTCAATGCGGAGATGGTGCGGGCGTGCCTGCCGACCACCGAGGACAGCACGAGCTCTGCTGCGCCGCTCTCCTCGTCGCGGCGGGTGTGCCTGACGACGGTGAGGATGGCCAGGATCGAGGTGGCCACGATCATGGTGAGCATCAGTTCGTTGGCGATCATGGCGCCCAGTGCGGTCTCGTTGCCGCCGAACATCGGGCCGCCCATGATGGTCCCGGCCGGTGTCTGCATCAGGTTGATGCGGGCAAGACGTTGTTCCTCGCCCGGGTAGGCCACCTCGAGGGCACCCGGGGTGTAGGCCATCATCAGGGTGAGCAAGGCCAGCCACACCGTGAGCCGGATGCGGTCGCGGCGCAACGCCAGTCGGAGCAGGGTGCCGGTGCCGGTCAACGATGACTGCGCGGCGCCGGCCCGGTGGTCGGCATGCGCGACGGGGGTGCTCACCTAGCTCACCCCCTGATACTCGCGCAGGAACAGGTCTTCCAGTGAGGCCGGCGCCACGGCGAGTTCGTCGATACCGAGGCCGGCTAGGCGGTCCATGGTGGTGTCGAGATCGGCGCGGTCCACCGAGAAGCTGATCTGCCCGTCCTGCGCCGCGAAATCGTGGACGAAGGGCAGCTCGTGCATCTGTGCACCATCACCCCGGGTGCGGGCGGTGACGGTGGTGCGCATCAGGTGGCGCAGTTCGGTGAGCGTGCCGGAACGGACGGTGCGCCCGGAACGGATGATGGTGACGTTGTCGCAGAGCTTTTCGACCTCGGCGAGGATGTGGCTGGACAGCAGTACCGCCGCGCCGCGGTCGGCCACCTCGGCAACGCAGTGCTGAAAGTTCTTCTCCATCAACGGGTCCAGGCCCGAGGTCGGCTCGTCGAGGATGTACAGCTCGGCGTCGGTGCTGAACGCGGCGACGATGGCGACCTTCTGCCGGTTGCCCTTGGAGTAGGTGCGGGCCGATTTGTGCGGGTCCAGCTCGAACCGCTGGATCAGCTCATCGCGGCGGCGGGTGTCGACCTGGCCGCCGCGCAGACGGGCGAGGAAGTCGATGGCCTGTGCGCCGGTCAGATTGGGCCAGAGCGTGACATCACCCGGCACGTAGGCGATCCTGCGGTGCAGCGCGACCGCGTCGTGCCAGGGGTCACCGCCCAGCAGTCGCACGGTGCCGCTGTCGGCGCGCAGCAGGCCGAGCAGGATCCGGATGGTCGTCGACTTTCCGGCGCCGTTGGGTCCGAGGAATCCGGCGACATCGCCGGGGGCGACGGTCAGGTCCAGTCCGTCCAGTGCCGTGCTCCGGCCGAATCTCTTGGTCAGCGCGCTGATCTCGACTGCGTTGGTCATCACTGCTCTCCTTGTTCGGGTGCACTGAAGGCGACGCCTTTTTCGCGCTGGGCCACGAAGGCGTCGTACATCGTGGAGTCGGTCATCAGGCCGTTGCTGTAGACCTCCAGGGCGGGCAACACCATGTCTTCGGCGTAGTCGCGCAGCACCGCCCGCACGTCGGATGGGTTGTCGTGCAACTGCAGATAGAGCAGGAACCCGCCGCCGCCCATCATTCCGAGGTACTTGGCCCGCGCCTTGGGGTCTCGGCTGGGTTTGAGCGTCCCGGCCCGCACGCCCGCCTCCAGGTACTCCTCGGTGTTCTCCAGCATCTTCTGCCAGAAGCCTTTCGCGAGTTCGCTGCCGGACTGCATGCTGCGCACCAGGTAGGCCATCATCGGCGCGTAGTGCTCGATCTCGGCCATCTGGGCGAGCCATGTTGCCGGATCGGAGGATTGGATGGATTCCGATTTCGCGCTGCGGATCTGCTCGGCGATGTAGTCGTCACAGGCCTTGCGCAGGCCGTCCTTGGAGCCGAAGTGATGGATGACCAACCCGGCGCTGACTCCGGCGGCGGTGGCGATCGCCCGCACACCGGTGTTGAACCCGTGCTCGCCGAACTGTTGGATCGCGGCGTCGCGGATCCGCGCGGTGGTGGTCAGATCGTCGGCTGAACGCATGTTCAACAGACTAAACGCGCGTTCAGTCGAGCGTCAAGGGTGTTTGGCCGCGAGATTGCGGTTGCCGCGTGGACGTGCGAGTGGACCCCGCGGCACGTGCAATCTCGCGGGGAACTGCTTGTGGAAAGGAGCTAGTCGCGCGCCGCGGCGAGCAGGCCGTCGCCCAGCGGAATCAGCACCGGGGTGAAGCGCTCGTCTTCGGCGATCRGGCGGGCGGCCTCGCGCACCGCGGCGACCTCGGCGTCGTTGGCCGAGGCATCCCCGGCGCGCCCACCGAGTGCGGCGCGGTGCACCACGATCGCCCCGCCCGGGCGCAGCAACCGCACACCTTCGGCGACGTACTGCGGCTGGTCGGCCGGGGCGGCGTCGACGAACACCAGGTCATAGGACTCGTCGGCCAGTCTGGTCAGGACGTCCTGCGCGCGGCCGCTGATCAGCCGGGTACGCGATGCCCCGACGCCGGCCTCGGTGAATGCCTGCTTGGCCAACCGCTGGTGCTCGGGTTCGACGTCGATGGTGGTCAGCACGCCGTCCTCACGCATACCGGCCAGCAGCCACAGGCCGCTCACGCCGGCTCCGGTGCCCACCTCGACGACGGCCTTCGCGCCGGTCAGTCTGGCCAGCACGCTCAGCAGCGCACCGACGGCGGGGGTCACCGCGCCCGCGCCGCTGTCCACCGCACGTTCGCGCGCAGCGGCAGTCACCGCGTCCTCGGTGATCGACGCCTCCGCGTGCGAGACGATCGACTGGGCGGCGTCGTCGGTGCTGGCCATGCCCGCAGCGTAGAGCGAACGACGACCGGCGCCACCCCGACACGCCCGCCCCTGATACGAGAATCACACCCGATTTCCGCTGGTTTTACCTGGTCGAACCATGGGTAATCCGCATTCTCAGGAATTGTTCAGTTTGCTCATATGCCAGGCACACCCCGGTCGGAGACGGTACTTCCCATGGAACACGGCGAAAGCTTGCGATCACGGAATACGGATGGCCTCGGCCACGTTTCCATCGACAACGCGCAGACGCCGACCAAAACGGCCTGCCACCTTGATTCGGAGGATCCCACGATCGCCAACGCCGCAGCCTCAGGAAGCGCCGGAAGCACTGTTGCCAGCCCGGTGTCCATGCCCCATCTGGAGCAGTACACCGACGGCGACTGGGTGGAGCCCTCCGATGAACTGACCGGCACCGCGGTGTTCGACGCCACCGGCGACAAGGCGGCCATGCCGTCCTGGGACGAACTGGTCCGCCAGCACGCCGACCGGGTGTACCGGCTGGCCTACCGGCTGTCGGGCAGCCAGCAGGACGCCGAGGATCTCACCCAGGAGACGTTCATCCGGGTGTTCCGCTCCGTGCAGAACTACCAGCCCGGCACCTTCGAGGGCTGGCTGCACCGCATCACCACCAACCTGTTCCTCGACATGGTGCGCCGCCGTACCCGCATCCGCATGGAAGCGCTGCCCGAGGACTACGACCGGGTTCCGGCCGAGGATCCCAACCCCGAGCAGATCTATCACGATTCGCGACTGGGGCCGGACCTGCAGGCCGCATTGGACTCGCTGCCGCCGGAGTTCCGCGCCGCCGTCGTCCTCTGCGACATCGAGGGTCTGTCCTACGAGGAGATCGGCGCGACGCTCGGTGTGAAGCTGGGCACCGTCCGCAGCCGTATCCACCGCGGTCGGCAGGCACTGCGTGAGCATCTGGCCAAGCATTCGGATCAGCTGACCGCCTCCGCCTGAGCGTCGTGGGTGTGAGGCGCGGATTACCGCGCTACATTCAAATGAGCAGTGTGTGTTCAATGGCGCGGCGTTCCGAGAGGAGTCGGGTGATGGCTGACCCGGGCGATGTGTTCCGTCGCGCTTTCTCCTGGCTGCCCGCGCAGTTCGCATCGCAGAGCAGCGAGCCCGTCGGGCCGCGCCGTTTCGGCTCCACCGAGCATCTGTCCACCGAGGCCATCGCGGCTTTCGTCGACGGTGAGCTGCGGATGACCGCGCATCTGCGCGCCGGACACCATCTGTCGCTGTGCCCGTCGTGCGCCGGTGAGGTTGATGCCCAGCGCCAGGCGCGGTCGGCACTGCGCGACGCCTGCCCGATCGCGATGCCCAATTCTCTGCTCGGTCTGTTGTCTCAGATACCGGACCGCAATCCCGAGACACCGGCCCCCGAGGAAGCTCCCCAGCAGGTAGCTGAAGGCGCAGGTCGTGCCCGGCGCAAGCGCCGGTAGGGTTTATGCGAAGAGATTCAATTGCGGGTGCCGTCGATGGCGCGCGCTTGACCGGGGAGTGATGCACGGGTGACCAATCAGGACCAATCGGGCACTAACCCGCGTCTGGCCCCCCGTCCGGTTTCGCGTCCGCCCGTCGACCCGGCCTCACAGCGCGCCTTCGGCCGGCCCGACGGCGTGTCCGGATCGTTCCTCGGCGAGGACAAGCACCGCGACCAGGGTGAGTACACCCCCAAGAACCTGTCCCCGGACCCGGTCCTGGCCGAGGCCTTCGGACGCCCCTACGCCGCGGGCGACTCGCTGCAGCGCCACCCGGCCGACGCCGGCGCGCTGGAAGCCGAACGGGACACCGACGCCGACGACATCGACGATCCGTGGCGCGACCCGTCCGCCCCTGCGGCACTCGGGGCCCCTGCGGCCGTACCGAGCGCTCCGGTCATCGTGCAGGCGCCGCAGGGCAAGCTCGGCGTGCGCGATGTGCTCTTCGGTCGCCGGGTGTCGATCACCGCGCTGGTGATCCTGGCGATCATCGCGCTGGTCATCGGAGCCCTCGGCGGCGTCGTCGGCCGCAAGACCGCCGAGGTGGTGGAGGCCTTCACCACCTCCAAGGTCACCCTGGACACCAGTGACCGTCCCGCTGAGCCCGCCGGACAGTTCGCCGAAGTTGCTGCCGCCGTTGCTGATTCGGTGGTCACCATCGAAGCCACCAGCGACCAGGAGGGCTCGCAGGGCTCCGGTGTCGTGATCGACGGGCGTGGCTACATCGTGACCAACAACCACGTCATCTCCGAGGCCGCGATCAACCCGAGCAAGTACAAGATGACCGTCGTGTTCAACGACGGCAAGGAGGTCCCGGCCAACCTCGTCGGCCGCGACCCCAAGACCGACCTCGCGGTGATCAAGGTCGACAACGTCGACAACCTCAGCGTCGCCAAACTGGGCGACTCGGAGAAGCTGCAGGTCGGCGAACAGGTGATCGCCGCGGGTGCCCCGCTGGGTCTGCGCAGCACCGTCACCCACGGCATCATCAGCGCGCTGCACCGCCCGCTGCCGCTGTCCGGCGACGGCTCCGACACCGACACCGTGATCGACGGTGTGCAGACCGACGCCTCGATCAACCACGGCAACTCCGGTGGCCCGTTGATCAACATGTCCGCCGAGGTCATCGGGATCAACACCGCAGGTAAGTCGCTGTCCGACAGCGCCAGCGGTCTGGGTTTCGCGATCCCGGTCAACGAGGTCAAGGATGTGGCGCAGAAGCTCATCGAGGCCGGCAAGATCTCTCATCCCACCCTCGGTCTGACCGCCCGTTCGGCCAGCAATGACCTGGCCTCCGGCGCGCAGATCGCCGATGTCAAGGTCGGCGGACCCGCGGAACGTGGCGGCATCCTGGAGAACGACGTGGTGGTCAAGGTCGGAGACCGCGATGTCGCCGACGCCGACGAGTTCGTCGTCGCCGTGCGCCAGCTCAAGATCGGCGAGCCCGCCCCCATCGAGGTCGTCCGCGACGGTCGCCGGGTCACCCTGACCGTCACCCCGATCGGCGACGGCGCTCCCTAACATGTTCGCGAATGTCGGCTGGGGCGAGATGCTGCTGTTGGTGGTGGCCGGCCTGGTCATCCTCGGCCCCGAACGGTTACCCGGAGCGATCCGATGGACCTCCGGGGCGGTACGCCAGGCGCGCGAGTACCTCAGCGGCGCGACCAGCCAGTTGCGTCAGGACCTCGGCCCGGAGTTCGACGACCTGCGCGAACCACTGAGCGAGTTGCAGAAGCTGCGCGGGATGACGCCGCGGGCGGCGCTGACCAAGCATCTGCTCGACGGGGACGACTCGTTCCTGACCGGCAACTTCGACAAGCCGGTCAAACCGGTGTCCCCGGACGCACCGAAACCCGCGCCCGAGCCGACGTCACCGGACCCGACACCGCCGGTCACCGGCAGCGAGCCGCCCAGCGGCGCCCGCTTCGACAGCGACGCGACCTAACGTCCGGCGGGGTCCAGGCCCAGCGACATCCCGGCCAGGCCACGCTTACGCGCACCGAGAGCATCGGCGACCTTGCGCAGTTCCTTGGCGGCGGGCGAGTCCGGCGTCGACAACACCAGCGGGACCCCGGAGTCTCCGGCGGAGACCAGGCTCGGCTCCAGCGGAATCTGACCCAGCAACGGCACATCGGCGCCGACCGCCCGGGTCAGGGACGCGGACACCTGGGCGCCGCCACCGGAGCCGAAGATGTTCATGACGGTGCCGTCCGGCAGGGTCAGCCCGGCCATGTTCTCCACCACGCCGACGATGCGCTGACGGGTCTGCAGAGCGATCGCACCGGCGCGCTCGGCGACCTCGGCGGCCGCCGACTGCGGGGTGGTGACCACCAGGATCTCCGCGCCCGGGATGAGCTGCGACACCGAGATGGCGATATCGCCGGTGCCCGGCGGCAGGTCCAGCAGCAGCACGTCCAGATCGCCCCAGTAGACGTCGGCCAGGAACTGTTGCAGCGCGCGGTGCAGCATCGGGCCGCGCCACACCACCGGGGTGTTGCCCTGGGTGAACATGGCGATCGAGATGACCTTCACGTCATGGGCGATCGGCGGCAGGATCATCGAATCGACCTGGGTGGGCCGGTCCACGACACCCATCATCCGCGGCACCGAATGGCCGTAGATATCGGCGTCGAGCACACCCACCGACAAACCGCGCTCGGCCATCGCCGCCGCGAGATTGACGGTGACACTTGACTTTCCGACGCCGCCCTTGCCGGAGGCCACCGCATAGACACGGGTCAGCGAGTTGGGCTGGGCGAACGGGATCACCGGTTCGCGCGAGTCGCCGCGCAGCAGCTTGCGCAGCTCGGTGCGCTGCTCGTCGTTCATCACGTCCAGGGTGACCTTGACCGCACCGGTGCCCGGGACGTCGGTGACCGCCGCGGTCACCTTGTCGGTGATCTCGTTCTTCTTCGGGCAGGCCGAGGTGGTCAGGTAGATCTCGACGTGTACGCCGGCATCGGCGTCGACGGTGACACCTTTGACCATGCCCACTTCGGTGATCGGGCGGCGCAGTTCGGGATCGACGACCTTGCTGAGCGCGGTGCGAACCGCGGCTTCCAGGTCGGTATTAGGCGAGGACATCACCCGCGAGTCTAGGCCGCGCCGACAGACCCACGGTCCGCCGGGCCGCTCAGACCGCGGGGCGGCGTCCGACGCTCAGGCCACCGGGCCGGGCGCGGGGCCCGGTGCCGCGCCGAGCGGCCCGGGAGCCACCGGCGCAGCGGGAGGCGGCGGAGCGAACGGATTGAACGGCGCGGCCGGCGCAGCAGCCGGGGGTGGCGGTGCGAACGGGTTGAACGGTGCGGCGGCCGGAGGCGGGGGCGCGAAGGGATTGAACGGCGCTGCCGCGGGCGGCGGTGCGAACGGGTTCAACGGCGCTGCCGCGGGCGGCGGTGCGAACGGATTGAACGGCGCCGCCGGAGCGGGCGTGTTCTCGCCGAGGCAGAACACCGCGCAGTTCGGGACAGCCGCGGGATCACCCGGGCCCGGCGGCACCGGCAGGCGATCCGCCACATCGGCGCGGCCGAGATCGAAGAACGGCATGACGGCCATCGGGTCGGTCGACGGCAATCCCAGCGCGTTGAGCGGCAGACCGGGCCCCAGGCCCTCGGCATTGGTATCCAGGTGCACATTGCCCATGCCCAGTGCGGGCACCGGTCCGGTGATGGGCGGCAGATTCACCGGCACCACACCGGTGGCGTACGCCGCGGCCCAGCCCAGCACATTGCGCGCATAGGCGACCGAGTTGTTGTAGCGCAGGATGGACGTCATCACCTGGCTCTGATCGCGCATGTTCAGGCCACCGCTGCACAGGTACCGGGCGGCGGCCAGCGTCGCGTCGAACAGGTTCTGCACCTCGGCCTTGCCGTCACCGTTGCCGTCGGAGGCATACCGCGACCAGGTGCCCGGCAGGAATTGCATCGGGCCCATCGCCCGGGCGTAGGTCACCCGTTCGTTGTTGCGGCTCTGCACGATGACCTCGTTGCCCGGCAGGGTTCCGTCCAGGCTGGGTCCGAGAATGGGTTTGACCGCGGTGCCGTTGACATCGGTGGCGCCGCCGTTGGCGTGCATGGACTCGATGCGGCCGATACCGGCGAGCAGGTTCCAGCTCATCCCGCAGGTCGGCGCCGCCGAGGCCATCATCCGTTCGGCGTTGCGGTAGGCGTTGAGGGCGACCGTCGGAATGCGGAGGTTGCCAGGGGCACTCACCACGGCGGCCGGCGGGGGAGCGGACAGTGCGGTGCCCGCGGTCTGGAACGGGCGGGGTGCCTTCACGGCGGCCACCACGCTGACACCGGTATCGCTGTCGGGTGTGGTGACGACGGCCGCGAGCGGCGTCACGGTGGTCTCCAGGACCGGCTTCACGATGGGCGCGGAGGCCCCGACGCCCAGCGTCAGGACCAGCGGGGTGAGGATGGCGATTCCCAGCAATCCACGGGTACTCGGAGCCGAATCAGCCACGGTGCGCATCAGTCGACTTGCTCCGTGCCGCGCTGCAGCGAGGGCGGAGGCTCCCCCTTTGACCACTCAACCGTCCTAGATTTGCGGTACCCGACCGTTTGTGAACCAGGTCACCATACCTAGTCGCATGTCTCCGTGGTGCGGGTATGGGTGGCAAGGATTTTCATCGGCGCGCAGGCGGCTAGGAATCGGTTTCCGGCTCATCGATCGGTGACACCGGTTCGGCGGCGCGTTTGCCCTTGCTCTTCTTCGGTTTGGGTGGCACCAACTCGACCAGCATCTCGCGCAACTCCTCGAGTTCGCGGCGCAGGTAGTCACGGGTGGCCATCTCGCCGACCGCCAGGCGCAGCGCGGCCAGCTCGCGGGCCAGGTACTCGGTGTCCGCCTTGGTCTGCTCGGCGCGGCGGCGGTCCTCCTCCAGCGCGACCCGGTCGCGGTTCTCCTGGCGGTTCTGCGCCAGCAGGATCAGGGGCGCGGCGTAGGCGGCCTGGGTGGAGAAGGCCAGGTTGAGCAGGATGAACGGGTACGGATCCCACTGCAGCGTGAGCGCGAACAGGTTCAGCAGGATCCAGACGATCACGAACACCGTCTGGATCGCCAGATAGCGGCCGGTGCCCAGGAACCGTGCGAACCGCTCACCGAAGCGGCCCGCGGCCTCGACGTCGAACTGCGGGGTGAATCGCCGCCGGGAAGCCCGTGGGGTGTCGATCCGGTCGCTCAAGTCGCCTTCTCCGTGGTGACGATCAGCGACTCGGCTTCGCGTTCGCGCCAGTCGTCGGGCAGCAGATGGTCGAGCACGTCGTCGACCGACACCGCGCCGAGCAGATGGTGCTCCTCATCGACCACCGGCCCGCAGACCAGGTTGTAGGCGGCGAAATAGCGGGTCAGTGCCCCGAGGGTCTGCTCCGGGCGCAGGCTGGGCAGGTCCTTGTCCACGATGCCGCTGACCAGTGCGGCCGGCGGTTCGCGCAGCAGCCGCTGCAGATGCACACAGCCCAGGTAGCGGCCGGTCGGCGTGGCGGTGGGCGGGCGCACCACGAAGACCAGCGACGCCAGCGCGGGCGTCAGATCGGGATCGCGGACCCGGGCCAGTGCCTCGGCGACCGTGGTGTCCGGTGCCAGCACCACCGGCTCGGAGGTCATCAGACCGCCGGCGGTGTTCGGCGAGTGGCTGAGCAGCCGTCGCACGTCCTCGGAGTCCTCGGGATCCATCCGGCGCAGGAACTGTTCGGCGTCGGCCGGCGCCATCGAGCCGAGCAGGTCGGCGGCGTCGTCGGGATCCATCGCCTCCAGGACGTCGGCGGCGCGTTCGGTCTTGAGCTGGCGCAGCACGGCCACCTGCTCGTCCTCGGGCAGCTCCTGCAGCACATCGGCGAGGCGTTCGTCGTCGAGCGCGTTGACGACCTCGAAGCGCCGCTTGGGCGGCAGCTCGCGCACGGCATCGGCCACCTCGACCGGGCGCTGTCCCTGGAACTGCTCGAGCAGCTGGGCGACACCCTGATCGGGCATGGCCAGTCCCGACGGCGTCAGCCCGTGCACGTGCTGCCAGTCCACGGGATAGACATTGCTGCGGCGCCCCAGCCGGCGCTGCGGGCGTACCGCCACCTTGGTGACCACCCAGTCCCGGGTGCGGGTCTGCTCGATACCCAGATCGACCACGACCACATCGAGTCCGGCGAGCTGGTCGAGGTCGGGATCGTCGACCCGCACGCGCGTCTCGAGCACCTGGCCGAGCGCCAGCACCTCACCGGGGCGCTGGGAGAACCGGCGCAGTGAGACATTGCCGGTGGTGAGCGTGACGGCGCTGGGCTCGATGGCGGTGACCCGCAGGATCGGCACGAAAATCCTTCTGCGGGTGAGCAGTTCGACAACCAGGCCGAGGACTCGTGGCTGCTGGCGGACGATGCTGATGCTGACCACCACATCGCGGACACGGCCGATCGATTCGCCGTCCGGGCCGAAGACAACCATGCCCGCCAGGCGGGCCGCATATACCCGGGTAACCGCCGCCATGACTCAAAGCGTAGAGACTAGGGGCGTGGACAACGTGTATCGCCCCCGACGAACGTGTCTGTCGGTTCCGGGCAGCAGCGACAAGATGATTGAGAAAGCCAAGACGCTGGCCGCCGATCAGGTCTTCCTCGACCTGGAGGATGCGGTGGCCGCCGATGCCAAGGCCGAGGCCCGGACCCGGGTGGCCGCGGCTCTGGCCGGGCCGGGCTGGTCTGACGGATCGCTGCGCGGTGTACGGGTCAACGACTGGACGACACCGTGGACCCACGCCGACGTGATCGAGGTGGTGGCGGGTGCCGGGGCGAACCTCGACATCATCGTGCTGCCCAAGGTGTCCGACGCCACCCATGTGCACGCGCTGGACATGCTGCTCACCCAACTGGAGAAGACGCACGGACTGCCGGTCGGCCGCATCGGCATCGAGCCGCAGATCGAGAACGCGCTGGGCCTGACGAACATCGACGCGATCGCCGCCGCCCCGCGGGTGCAGGCACTGGTGCTCGGCCCCGGCGACATGGCGGCCAGCCTCAACATGCGCACGCTGGAGGTCGGCGGGCAGCCCGAGGGGTACGACATCGGCGATGCCCACCACCACGTACTGATGAAGATCCTGATCGCCGCGCGCGCCCGCGGTCTGAACGCGATCGACGGGCCCTACGTGAAGGTGCGCGACGTCGAGGGATTCCGGCGGGTGGCGGGCCGATCGGCCGCGCTCGGATACGACGGCAAGTGGGTGCTGCACCCCGACCAGATCGCCGCGGGCAACCAGCTGTTCAGCCCGCGGCAGGCTGATTACGACCACGCCGAGCTCATCCTGGAGGCCTACGAGTGGCACACCTCGGCGGCCGGTGGCGCACGCGGTGCGGTGATGCTCGGTGACGAGATGATCGATGAGGCGAGCCGCAAGATGGCCCTGGTGGTCGCGGGTAAGGGACGTGCCGCAGGGATGACGCGCTCCGGCGCGCCGTATCAACCGCCCGCTTAGACCAGGCTGAAGCCGCTGGCGATGACGCCGATCCACAGCAGGATCATCAGCACCAGGCCGGCGGTGACCAGACCGCCGATGATGGTTCCGGCCAGGGCCAGACCGTAGCCGTCCTGGCCGGTGCGCCTGGTTTCGCGCATGGCGATGACACCGAGCACCAGGCCGACCACCGAGGGCACGCCGCAGAACAGCAGGCCGACCAGGGCGGCGATCAGCGCGCCGACCGCCTTGCCGTTGGTGCCGAGCGGTTTCGCCGGCCGGTACGGGTCATACCCCGGGTACACCGGGTAGCCGGGCGGTGCGAAGCCGGGTGCGCCGGGGAAACCCGGTCCCCCGGGGAACCCGGCCTGCGGGCCGGGATGGATCGGCGGCGGCAGACCCGGATCAGCCGGGTAGTCCCACGGTGCGTTCGGGTCGCCGGGAGCCGGCTGCTGTGAACCGCCGCTCACAGCACCGCGAAGGCCAGGATGAGGCTGAACACCAGCGTCAGCGCACCGACCGCGATACCTGCCACCGCAAGTCCGTGGCCGCCCTGGTTGTTCTGCTTGATCTGGTTGAGCGCGACGACGCCGAGCACGATGCCGATGATCGACCCGATCCCGCAGATGACTCCGACCAGTGAGGCGACCAGCGACCCGATGGCCAGTGAATTGGTCCCGGGTTGCGGCGGCGGCCCGTATCCGCCGTAGCCCGGCACCGCGCCGTAGGGCGGCGCCGGCGGATAACCCGGGGGCGGCCCGCCGTACTGGGGTGCGCCGTACTGCGGTCCACCGAACGGCGGGGCGCCCTGGGGCGCGCCGTAGCCGGGAGGCGGGGGCGGATAGCCGGTGGACGAATAGTCCGGCGGGGTGAATCCGGGTGCGGGATAACCGGCGGCCGGGTCGTAACCGGGCGTCCCATGGTTCGGCGGTGCGGCGTCGGGCTGCGGGTAACTCGGCGGGGCGTCATAGCCGCCGTAGGCCGGCGGCGGCGAGTAGTCGGGATAGCTCGGCGCTGTTGGCTGGGAGGGCTCGGCGGGGGACTGCTCGATCGGCGGTGCCTCGTAACCGGCGGACGTCGGTTCCGTACCGGAACTCGCATCCGATGGTGGCGTTGCCCCTGCGTCCTCACCCGGATTGGTCATCACTCAAACCTAGCGTACGTGCTGGTACCCGGGGTGATTCGACTGCAGGGCAGCGGCACGCGCCGGCCTGTCGGGGGCTAGGGTTGTGCCATCGAACCCGCAGGACGCGTACCCGTCTGCACAGGTCGTGGGGCGCTGACGCGAACGAAGGAGAACGAGTAGCTATGACCGGTCCCCTCCAACCCGGCAAGGATCCCGTCGGCAGGCCGGGTGTGCGTAACCCGGCGGCACTGCCGACCCCACCGAAGGGCTGGCCGATCGGGGCCTACCCGACCTACGCCGAGGCGCAGCGCGCGGTGGATTACCTCTCCGATCAACAGTTTCCGGTCCAGCAGGTCACCATCGTGGGTGTGGACCTGATGCAGGTCGAACGGGTGACCGGCCGGCTGTCCTGGCCGAAGGTGATCGGCGGCGGCGTGCTCTCGGGCGCGTGGCTGGGCCTGTTCATCGGTCTGATTCTCGGGTTCTTCAGTCCGAGCCCGTGGGGTGCGCTGGCCACCGGTCTGATCGCGGGCGTGTTCTTCGGCCTCATCACCTCGGCCATCCCGTATGCGATGGCCCGTGGCACAAGAGATTTCAGCTCCACCATGCAGCTTGTCGCTGGCCGCTATGACGTCCTCTGTGACCCGCAGAGCGCCGAGCAGGGGCGGGATCTTTTGGCGCGCTTGACGATCTGATGGGCGACGCGCCCAGGAAACGGTTGCATATTACGCGCTTATAGCCCTAGGTTTGCCCCGCGGGACGTTCTCGCCCGGAGCCGCTCCGGCGGTGCCATCAACGCAGACGGAGGCCGGAAGTGCTGAAGCGACGACTCTGCGCCGGGGTGATGGCCGCGCTGACGGTCGGTTCGGTGACCACGGCGTGCGGCGAGGCCGAGGGCGGCACCGTCATCAGCTACTACACGCCGGCCAACGAGATGGCAACGTTCACGGCGGTGGCCGAGAAGTGCAACGAGCAGCTCGGCGGCCGGTTCACCATCAAGCAGGTGTCGTTGCCCAAGGGTGCCGACGATCAACGGCTGCAGCTCGCACGCCGGCTCACCGGTAACGACAAATCGCTCGACGTGATGGCCCTGGACGTGGTGTGGACGGCCGAATTCGCCGAAGCCGGTTGGGCGTTGCCGCTGTCGGATGATCCCGCGGGCCAGGCTGAATCCGATGCAGGAGCCAATACGCTGCCCGGCCCGCTGGAGACTGCCAAGTGGCAGGACAAGCTGTACGCGGCGCCGATCACGACCAACACTCAATTGCTCTGGTACCGAGCAGATTTGATGCCCGCACCGCCGGCTGACTGGGACGCGATGGTGGCAGAGGCCAAGCGCCAGCACGCCGCAGGCGGACCCAGCTGGATCGCGGTGCAGGGCAAGCAGTACGAAGGTCTGGTGGTGTGGTTCAACACGCTGCTGGAAAGCGCCGGGGGGCAGGTGCTCTCCGACGACGGCAAGACCGTCACGCTGACCGACACCCCCGAGCACCGGGCGGCCACCGTCAAGGCGCTGCAGATCATCAAAGACGTTGCCACCGCACCGGGTGCGGACCCGTCGATCACCCAGACCGACGAGGGCACCGCACGCCTGGCGTTGGAACAGGGCAAAGCCGCACTGGAGGTCAACTGGCCGTTCGTGCTGCCCTCCATGCTGGAGAACGCCGTCAAGGGTGGTGTCTCGTTCCTGCCGCTGAACGAGGATCCCGCGCTGGCCGGCGCGATCAACGACTCCGGCAGCTTCTCGCCGACCGACGAACAGTTCGATGTCGCGTATGAGGCCAGCAAGAAGGTGTTCGGTTTCGCGCCGTTCCCGGGCGTGCGTGACGGCGAGCCCGCGCGGGTGACCCTCGGTGGTCTCAACCTGGCCGTCGGCAAGAACACCCAGCACAAGGCCGAGGCGTTCGAGGCCATCCGCTGCCTGCGCAATGTCGACAACCAGCGCTACACCTCGGTCGAGGGCGGCCTGCCCGCGGTGCGGGCCTCGCTGTACGACGATCCGGCCTTCCAGCAGAAGTACCCGCAGTACGAGATCATCCGGCAACAGCTGACCAACGCCGCGGTGCGCCCGGCGACGCCGGTGTATCAGGCGGTGTCGACCCGGATCTCCGCCGCGCTGGCGCCGATCACCGACATCGACCCGGAACGCACCGCGGACGAACTGGCCGTGCAGGTACAGAAGGCCATCGACGGCAAGGGGCTGATTCCGTGAGCGCCAAGATCGGCTCGGACGACACGCGCGCCGAACGGCGGTTGGCCTTCTGGCTGATCAGCCCGGCCGTCTTCCTGATGCTGGCGGTGACGGCCTACCCGATCTTCTACGCCGTCTGGCTGAGCCTGCAGCGCTACAACCTGGCCGCCCCCGACGACGTCGAGTTCATCGGCCTGGAGAACTACCAGACCATCCTCACCGACCGGTACTGGTGGACGGCGTTCGCCGTGACGCTGGGCATCACCATTGTCTCGGTGGCCATCGAGTTCGTGCTCGGCATGGCCCTGGCATTGGTCATGCACCGCACCATCTTCGGCAGGGGCACGGTGCGCACCGCGATCCTGGTGCCCTACGGCATCGTCACCGTCGCGGCGTCCTACAGCTGGTACTACGCCTGGACGCCCGGCACCGGGTATCTGGCCAACCTGCTCCCGACCGGCAGCGCGCCACTCACCGAACAACTTCCGTCGCTGGCCATCGTGGTGCTGGCCGAGGTGTGGAAGACGACGCCGTTCATGGCGCTGCTGCTGCTGGCCGGTCTGGCGCTGGTGCCGCAGGATCTGCTGAACGCGGCGCAGGTCGACGGGGCCGGCGGCTGGAAGCGGCTGACCAAGATCATCATCCCGTTGATCAAACCCGCGATCCTGGTGGCGCTGCTGTTCCGAACCCTGGACGCGTTCCGCATCTTCGACAACATCTATGTGCTGACCGGTGGTGCGAACGACACCGGGTCGGTGTCGATCCTCGGTTACGACAACCTGTTCAAGGCATTCAACCTCGGATTGGGGTCGGCCATCAGCGTGCTGATCTTCCTGTGCGTCGCGGTGATCGCCTTCATATTCATCAAGATCTTCGGTGCATCGGCACCCGGCGCGGACGAGGAGGGCCGCTAGATGGCGGAGAACGTGGGGGCCCGCCGCGCGACCGGTTGGGCGGTCATCAACGTCATCGTGGTGCTGTACGCCTTGTTCCCGGTGCTCTGGATCCTGTCGCTGTCGTTGAAGTCGTCGTCAACGGTCAAGGACGGCAAGCTGATTCCGGCGGAGATCACCTTCGAGAACTACAAGGCCATCTTCGAGGGCAACATCTTCACCTCGGCGCTGGTCAACTCCATCGGCATCGGCCTGATCACCACGGTGATCGCGGTCGTCATCGGCGGTATGGCCGCCTACGCGATCGCGCGGCTGGCCTTCCCCGGCAAGAAGGTTCTGGTCGGGGTGGCACTGCTGATCGCGATGTTCCCCCAGATCTCCCTGGTGACACCGATCTTCAACATCGAGCGCCGGCTCGGGCTGTTCGACACCTGGCCGGGCCTCATCATTCCCTACATCACCTTCGCCCTGCCGCTGGCGATCTACACCATGTCCGCGTTCTTCAAGGAGATCCCATGGGATCTGGAGAAGGCGGCCAAGATGGACGGCGCCACGCCGGGGCAGGCCTTCCGCAAGGTGATCGCGCCGCTGGCGGCCCCCGGCATCGTCACCGCAGGCATCCTGGTGTTCATCTTCGCCTGGAACGACCTGCTGCTGGCGCTGTCGCTGACGGCGACCGAGCGGGCGATCACCGCGCCGGTGGCGATCGCCAACTTCACCGGAAGCTCRCAGTTCGAGGAGCCGACCGGGTCGATCGCGGCCGGGGCGATGGTCATCACCGTCCCGATCATCATCTTTGTGCTCATATTTCAGCGACGGATCGTGGCCGGGTTGACCTCCGGCGCGGTGAAGGGGTAATTCATGGCCGAGATCGTGCTGGAGAACGTGTCCAAGAGTTATGCCGGCGGTGCCACGGCGGTGAAGGACCTGTCGCTGACCATCGCCGACGGCGAGTTCATCATCCTGGTCGGACCGTCCGGGTGCGGTAAGTCGACCACCCTGAACATGATCGCGGGCCTGGAGGACATCAGCTCCGGAGATCTGCGCATCGGCGGGGAGCGGGTCAACGACAAGGCGCCCAAGGACCGTGACATCGCCATGGTGTTCCAGTCCTACGCGCTGTACCCGCACATGACGGTGCGGCAGAACATCGCGTTCCCGTTGACCCTGGCCAAGCTCGGCAAGGACGAGATCGCGCGCAAGGTCGAAGAGACCGCGAGCATCCTGGATCTGGCGGAGCTGCTGGACCGCAAGCCCGGGCAGCTCTCCGGTGGGCAGCGCCAGCGGGTGGCGATGGGACGGGCCATCGTGCGTGATCCCAAGGCATTCCTGATGGATGAGCCGCTGTCGAACCTGGACGCCAAGCTGCGCGTGCAGATGCGCACCGAGATCGCGCGCCTGCAGAGCCGGTTGGGCACCACCACGGTGTATGTCACCCACGACCAGACCGAGGCGATGACGCTGGGGGACCGGGTGGTGGTGATGCTGGCCGGCGTGGCACAGCAGATCGGCACTCCCGAAGAGCTCTACAACACCCCGGCCAACCTGTTCGTCGCCGGTTTCATCGGCTCGCCCGGCATGAACTTCTTCCCGGCGTCGTTGACCGACGGAGGTATCAAGCTGCCGTTCGGTGACGAGGTGGTGCTCACCGATGAGGCGCAGCGGGTCCTGGCGCAGCATCCCAAGCCCACCAACGTGATCGCCGGCCTGCGTCCCGAGCATTTCGACGACGCCGCGCTGGTCGATTCCTACACCCGGATCAAGGGCCTCACCTTCGAGGTGGACGTCGACCTGGTGGAGTCCCTGGGCGCCGACAAGTACCTGCATTTCCGCACCGAGGGATCCGGCGCGAAGTCGGCTCAGCTCGCCGAACTGGCCGCCGAATCCGGTGCCGGCGAAAACGAGTTCGTGGCAAGGGTTTCGGCCGATTCGAAGGTGTCCGCCGGCAAGAAGGCGGAGCTGGCGGTGGACACCTCCAAGCTGATCATCTTCGACGGCGACACCGGGGTGAATCTGTCCATCCCGCCCGCCGGCTAGTGGTCGACGTACCGTCTGAGGTGCGCAACCGGCTGCAGGCGCACTTCACCGCCGCCGGTGTGCTCGGCGACCCGGCCGAGGCGAATGTCACCTTCCTGGGCGCGGAGCGGATCTCGGTGCTGCGCTACGGACCTGACGCCGGCGGCGTCAACCATTTTGTCTCGGTGGGCTGTTCGCGCTATCCGATGGTGGACCCCACCGACTTCGTCACCGACACCCAGCACGGGCCGCGGGCCGAGGTGGTGGTGTCGCTACGGCCACCGAGCCCCGCCGGCCTGGCCCGGTCGATGGCGGTGCTGGCGGCCGCGCCCTCGGTGGAAGGACTGGTGCTGGAACCCGATGCGCTGATCGATCTGAGCGGCCCGCTGTTCGAGAACGCGCCGTTCACCGCATTCCTGTTGGGCCCCAGCGATATCGAGGATGTGGCACTACCGGATCCGCTGTCGGATGTGACGATCCTGCAGGCCACCCCGATCACCCCGACCGAAGCGGCCTGGGTGCGGCTCAAGGGCGCCGAGGCGATGCGCGAGGCCTGGCGCAGCGACGGGGTGGACGTGCTCGACGCGAACCGCCGCGCCTCCGAGCCGTCCTGACCACTGCGGCCCGGTCTCAGAGCCAGTGGTTGCGCCGGAACGTCCGGTACAGCAGCGTGCACACGCCCAGCATCAGCAGCAGCACCGCCGGGTAGCCCCACACCTGATGCAGCTCGGGCATGTAATCGAAGTTCATCCCGTAGATGCCGGCCAGCGCGGTCGGCACCGCGGCGATCGCCACCCAGGCCGAGATCTTGCGCATATCGGTGTTCTGCTGCATCGACACCTTGCCCACCGCGGCCTGCACCAGCGAGCTCAGCACCTCGTCATAGCTGGCGATCCGGTCGGCGGCCTGGGTGTTGTGGTCGAGCACGTCACGCATGTAGCGCCGCACCTCCTTGGAGATGAGGTCGTTGTGATCGCTGCCGATGCGCTGCAGCGCCTGGCTGAGCGGCGCGACCGCCCGGCGCAACTCCACGACCTCGCGCTTGAGCAGATAGATGTGCTCGATGTCGGTGGTGCTGGTGGGCGAGAAGACGTTCTCCTCCATGGCATCGATATCGGTCTCGATCAGATCGGTGACGTCGAGGTAGGCATCGACGACATGATCGGAGATCGCGTGCATGACGCCGTACGGTCCGAGCGCGCAACTTGCAGGTGACGAGTCCATCCGCTTGCGCACGCCCGCCAGGCCGCTGAAGTCGCCGTGGCGCACGGTGACGACGAAGTCGGCGCCGACGAACACCATGATCTCGCCGGTCTCGACGATCTCACGGGCATTGCTGATCGAGGAGTGCTCGACGTAGTTGACCGTCTTGAGCACCAGGAACAGCGTGTCGTCGTAGCGCTCCAGCTTGGGCCGCTGGTGCGCGTGCACCGCGTCCTCGACGGCCAGCTCGTGCAGCCCGAACACCTCCGCGACGGCCTGCATCTGATGCTCGTCGGGTTCATGCAGGCCGATCCAGACGAACGCGCTGCCGCCGCCGGCTTCGATCTCGCGCACCTTGTTCAGCGCGGCGGCATGGGTGTACTTGCCCGGCAGACGGGCGCCCTCGCTGTAGACGCCGCAGTCGACGACCGACTGCGAGACCGGGACGTGAATGCCCGAAGCGTCGGGAAGGTCGGGCATCCGGCGCCCGGCCGGCCTCAGCATCGACGGTGGCAGGGGGCGGAAAGACGGCATCGCGACCTCCATCATCGGGGGGCGCAACCGCATGCCCCGTGGCCGAATGTTACTCGTCAGTCGCGTTTCCAACCTCTCACGGACAGGGAACCGGTGCCTGTGAGTTCCTTGGGTGAAGTAACGTGACGGCCGTGTCGGAATTGGTCAAGACCCCACAGGTTGTCATTGATGACGCGGAGATCTTCGCGGCCCACGAGGGTGGCAAACTCTCGGTCGAATTGAAGGAACCGCTGGACACCCAGCGCGCACTTTCCATCGCCTACACCCCGGGTGTCGCTCAGGTCAGCCGCGCCATCGCCGCCGATGCGACGCTGGCCAAGAAGTACACCTGGGCGAACCGTCTGGTGGCCGTGGTCAGCGACGGCAGCGCGGTGCTCGGCCTCGGCGATATCGGCCCCGCGGCCTCGCTGCCGGTCATGGAGGGCAAGAGCGCGTTGTTCAAGACCTTCGGTGGGCTGAACTCCATCCCGATCGTGCTGGACACCAAGGATCCCGACGAGATCGTCGAGACGCTGATCCGGCTGCGGCCCACGTTCGGCGCGGTGAACCTGGAAGACATCTCCGCACCGCGGTGCTTCGAGATCGAGCGACGCGTCATCGAGGCACTGGACTGCCCGGTCATGCACGACGATCAGCACGGCACCGCCATCGTGGTGCTCGCCGCACTGCTCGGTGCGGTCAAGGTGCTCGACCGCGACATCCACGACCTGAAGGTCGTGGTCTCCGGTGCCGGTGCGGCCGGGGTGGCCTGCACCAACATCCTGCTCAACAGCGGGATCAGCGACATCGTCGTGCTGGACAGCAAGGGCATCGTGGAGAGCGGTCGCAGCGACCTCAACTCCTTCAAGGCCGAACTGGCCCAGCGCACCAACCCGCGCGGACTCACCGGCGGCGTGGCCGAGGCGCTCACCGGCGCCGACGTCTTCCTCGGCGTCTCCGCCGGTCTGGTGCCCGAGGAGTTCATCGCGACGATGGCGCCCAATGGCATCGTGTTCGCGCTGTCGAACCCCGACCCGGAGATCCATCCCGACGCCGCACGCAAGTACGCAGCGGTGGTGGCCACCGGTCGCAGCGACTTCCCGAACCAGATCAACAATGTGCTGGCCTTCCCCGGTGTGTTCCGGGGTGCGCTGGACGCCGGTGCGCGCCGCATCACCGAGGAGATGAAAGTCGCTGCCGCGCATGCGATCTTCTCGGTCGTGGGCGACGACCTCGCGACCGACCACATCGTGCCGAGCGCGCTGGACCCGCGGGTGGGTCCCGCGGTGGCCGCTGCGGTCGCGGAAGCCTCCGGCGTCTGAGATCCGGTCGACGATGCGGCGGTGGGCAGTCGCGCTGGTCGCGCTGCTGATCGCCGGCTGTGGCGGGCAGGCGCCGCCCCCGCCGTCGGTGTCGGTCGGTGCCGACGGGCAGTCGGCGCTGCTGGCGCACCTGTATGCCGCCGCGTTGCGCTATTACGGCAGCCCGGCGCATGTGCAGAACACGCCGGATCCGTTGGCGGCGCTGGATTCCGGCGAGATCGATGTGGCCCCGGCATTCACCGGTGACGTCCTGACCCGGTTCGCCCCCGACGCCGCGGCGCGGTCGGCGGCGCAGGTGTATCGCGCCATGGTCGGAGCACTGCCCGAAGGGTTGGGCGCCGGTGACTATGCCGACGGCACATCGGACAAGCCGGTCGTCGCGGTGACCGCGCCGACCGCCGCGAAGTGGGAGGCCGGTGACGTCACCGCGCTGATCGCCCGCTGCGATTCGCTGAAACCCGGCGCGGTGGAAGGGGCGCGGCTACCGGAGTCGTTCGGCACCTGCACACCACCGGCCTCCGAGGAGTTCCCGGACGCCGAGGTGCTGTGGGCGGCGCTGCGCAGCGGTCAGATCGACATCGCCTGGACGTCGGCGGCGGCCCCCGATTTCCCGGAGGACCTGACCATGCTGTCGGACCGGACTGCGCTGATCCGCGCCGAGAACGTGGTGCCGGTTTTCCGCCGGAACACCTTGAGCCAGACGCAGTTACGTTCGGTCAACGAATTGGCCGGAGTGCTCGACACCGATGCGCTGGCGCAGATGCGCGCCGAGGTGGCCGGTGGGGCCGAGCCGGGGGCGGTGGCCAGTGCCTGGCTGGACGCCCACCCGCTCGGTCACTAGTCACTTCGGGATGAGGCCGTTGGCCACCGTCGAGAACAGCTTCTGATAGCCCGAACCGGTGATCCGCACGAACACGTCGAGGATCTTCGCGTCGGCGCCGACGAGGACCCGGGCGCGGTCCTTGCGGACGGCTTCCAGGATGATCTTGGCGGCCTTCTCCGGGCTGGTCTTGGCGAGCTTCTTGTCGAAGGCGTTGGCCATCTTCTGCACGTCGATGCCTTCGGCGGCGGTGGCGTTGCGCGCGATCGCGGTCTTGATGCCGCCCGGATGCACGCAGGTCACCTTGACCGGGTGCTTGGCCACGGCCATCTCCTGGCGCAGGGCCTCGGTGAAGCCGCGCACCGCGAACTTCGCCGAGTTGTACGCGGCCTGGCCGGGCACCGAGAAGATGCCGAACAGGCTGGAGACGTTCACGACGTGACCGTCGCCGGACTCGATCAGGTGCGGCAGGAAGGACTTGGTGCCGTTGACGACGCCCCAGAAGTCGACGTCCATCACGCGCTCGATGTCCTTGTAGGAGCTGACCTCGACGTCACCGCTGTAGGCGATGCCGGCGTTGTTGTAGATCTGGTTGACCTTGCCGAAGTGTTGCTTGACCGAGTCGGCATAGATCTCGAAGGCCTCCCGCTCGGTGACGTCGAGGCGGTCGGCCTTGACCTCCACGCCGATGGCCTTCAGCCGCTCCTCGGTGACGGCCAGGCCTTCGGTGTCGACATCGCTGATCGCCAGCTTGGCGCCCGAACGGCCGAGCTCGACGGCCAGGGCCTGCCCGATGCCCGATCCTGCTCCCGTGACGACGGCAACTTTCCCGGCGAAGCCCTCCATGCGCACACTCCTGTCGTGACCAACTGTTGCTCGATTGCGTTCGACCTTAGCCGTTACCGGCGGTACCGATGCCGACAGGGTCGGCCCGTTCTCCACGAACGCGGTGACGAGGTCGGCGAACTCGTCGGGCCGCTCGATCTGTGGCATGTGCCCGGTGCCGGCGAACAGATGGACCTGGGCGCCGGGGAACTGCCGCCGGGCCGCCTCCAGGTGTGCCGCGGGCAGGATGCGGTCGCGCTCACCCCAGATCACCAGGGTGGGCCGGGGATGCGCGGCCACCGCGGCCAGCAGCCCGTCACGCCACTGCGCCCGTACCCCGCGGGCGGTGCCGAGATGGTTGGCGATCTCGTAGAGGAACGCCCCGGTGCCGGGCTGCGCGGCGATGCGCAGCGCGTGCTCGACGCGCTCGCGGGTGGCCAGCGCCGGATCGGCGAAGATCCGGCGTTCCATCAGCCGGGTGCCGGCCGGGGTGCTGTGGGTTGCGGCATAACGGCCCAGCCCGGGCAGCGACAACATCCGCAGCAGCGGGGTGACCTCGGCGCCGAAGCCGGCGCTGTTGACCAGGGTAAGGCTGGCCACCCGGTCGGGGTGGGACGCCAGCAGCTGCATGGCGACCGCCCCGCCGAGCGAATTGCCGATGACGTGACACGGGCGGTTCTCGCCGAGTTCGGCGAGGGTGCCGGCCACCCCGTCGGCAAGCGCCACCAGATCGGCGGGCCCGTCGCGGCGTGCCGAGAACCCGAACCCCGGTTGGTCCGGAGCGATCACATAGAAGCGCCGCGACAGCCGCTCCACCTGCTCGGACCAGTCCTCGAGGCTGCGCGAGATGCCGTGCAACAACAGCACCGGCGTGTTCTCGGGGTCACCTGCTGTCTGAACCCGGACGGCACGGTCATCGACAGTCAGAAGGTGCATCCGATCATGATGTGACGACCGTCTCGCGATGCCCAGTGGCAGAACGCATCCCATTGGTTGCTCGGTGGTGCACTTTGTGCGTTGCGCTGTAACGAAGCCTGCGCGCGCAGCGATGCCCCCACCATGATGCGTTTGCGATTCGCGGTTGCCGCCGGTGCTGTCTTGTCCGCCGGTCTGCTGGCCGCCGCCCCCGCCCAGGCCGATCCGGCCGGCGACTTCCTGAACACCCTGGACGGCTCGGGCCTGAGCGGTATCAACCCGGCCGATGCCGTCTCGGCGGGACAGTCGGTGTGCCCGATGCTGGCCGACGGGGGTCAGAACCTCGCCGATGTCGCCGGGCAGGTGTCGGACACGATCGGGCGTCCCATTGGGCCGGCCACCATGTTCACCGGGTTCGCGATCTCGGCGTTCTGCCCCGGGGCGATGACATCGCTGGCCAATGGTGAGTCGCCGATCCCGCTGGGACTGCTCGGCTTCTGACCCCTGAGGTCACCACCGCTCAGGACGCGCCGGCGAGATCCATCTCGGGCGGCGTGCTGCCGCTGATCGCCTGCGAGATGAAGCTTCGTGTGGTCAGTGGCCCTCCGAACTGTTGCAACAATCCGCCTTGATCGTTGCGGCCGAGATCGACCGCCTCGAACCCGAGTGCTTCGATCAGCCCGGCGACCTGTGCGTTGGCGTCGGTATGATTGCCGGATACGAACAGCACCCGGCGACCGCCGTTGCCGTCACCGGGTTCACGGGCGAGCACCTTGGCCCAGGTGTGACCGAACGCCTTGACCACCCGGCCGTTGACGGCCCAGTCCTGCACCACATCCGAGGATGCACGTCCGCCGAGGTCGGCGGGGGAGAAGTCGGTGTAGTCGATGGCGTTCGTCGCGTCGACGATGATGCGCCCACCCCAGTCGGGGACCTGCTCCAACAACCCTTGTACGGCTTCGAACGGGACTGCGAGCACCACGACGTCGGCCGTCAGGGCCTCGGCGACCGCGGTCGGCGCAATGTGCGAGCCCAACCGCTCGGCCAGCGGCGCCACCGACTCGGGGCCCCGTGAACCGGCGACGGCGACATCGATTCCGGTGCGGGCGAATTGAGTGGCGACAGCCGAGCCGATGTTGCCCGAGCCGATGATCGAATAGTTCACGCGCGTGCCTCTCCTTGTCGTGATGTCCGCGCGAGACCGCGTCGGGCAGCATCTACAAGCGATCCGCCGGCCCGGCTATTCCGGGGCCGTCGCCGGCACGAAAAAGGGGCGGGATCCCCTTTCGGAATCCCGCCCCATTCTCTGGTCCGAACGAGATTACGGCGCGAACGCCTCGTCGATGATCTCCTGCTGCTCGACCGCGTGCACCTTCGAGGAACCCGAGGACGGAGCCGACATCGCCCGCCGGGAGATCCGCTTGATCCCGGTCAGCTTCTCCGGCAACAACTCCGGCAGCGAGAGCCCGAACGTCGGCCAGGCACCCTGGTTGGCCGGCTCCTCCTGCACCCAGAAGAACTGCGACACATTGGGGTACTCGTCGAGCGTGGCGGCCAGCCGGCGCCGCGGCAGCGGGTAGAGCTGCTCGATGCGGATGATCGCCACGTCGTCGCGCTTCTCCTTGGCCTTGCGGGCCACCAGCTCGTAGTAGATCTTGCCGCTGGTGAGCAGCACCCGCTTCACCGTGGACCGCTCGCCGATGCCCTCTTCGTAGGTGGGCTCCTCGAGCACCGAGCGGAACTTGATCTCGGTGAAGTCCTTGACCTCGCTGACCGCAGCCTTGTTGCGCAGCATCGACTTCGGGGTGAAGACGATCAGCGGCCGGTGGATACCGTCGAGGGCGTGCCTGCGCAGCAGGTGGAAATAGTTCGCCGGGGTCGAAGGCATCGCCACGGTCATCGAACCCTCGGCGCACACCTGCAGGAAGCGTTCGATGCGCCCCGACGTGTGGTCGGGTCCCTGGCCCTCGTGGCCGTGCGGCAGCAGCAGCACGACGTCGGAGAGCTGGCCCCACTTGGCCTCACCGGAGGAGATGAACTCGTCGATGATGGACTGTGCGCCGTTGACGAAGTCGCCGAACTGGGCCTCCCACAACACGATCGCCTCGGGGTTGCCCACCGAGTAGCCGTATTCGAAGCCCACCGCCGCGAACTCGGACAGCGCCGAGTCGTAGACCATGAAGCGTCCACCGGTCGGGTTGCCGTCGGCATCCGCGGTCAGCAGATCCAGCGGTGTGAACTCGGTGCCGGTCTTGCGGTCGATGATCACCGCGTGCCGCTGGGTGAACGTGCCACGCCGGACGTCCTGGCCGGTGAACCGAACCGTCTTACCTTCGGAGACAAGCGATCCCAGTGCCAGCAGCTCGCCGAACGCCCAGTCCACCTTGCCTTCGTAGGCCATCTCGCGGCGCTTCTCCAGCACGGGCTGCACCCGGGGATGGACGTTGAAGCCCTCCGGCGCGGCCAGGTGCGCGTCACCGATCCGGGCCAGTACCGACTTGTCGACGGCGGTGTTCAGCCCCTTCGGGGTCTGCTGGTCGGATTCCACCGATTCACTCGGCTCGATCTCGTGCTTCTCCAGCTCGCGGACCTCGTTGAACACCCGCTCCAGTTGGCCCTGGTAGTCGCGTAGCGCGTCCTCGGCCTCCTTCATCGAGATGTCACCACGGCCGATCAGCGCCTCGGTGTAGGTCTTGCGGACACCGCGCTTGGTGTCGATCACGTCGTACATGCCGGGCTGCGTCATCGACGGGTCATCGCCCTCGTTGTGCCCGCGGCGGCGGTAGCACAGCATGTCGATGACGACGTCCTTGCCGAACTGCTGCCGGAAGTCCATGGCCAGCTTCGCCACCCAGACGCAGGCCTCGGGATCGTCACCGTTGACGTGGAAGATCGGCGCGCCGACCATCTTCGCGACGTCGGTGCAGTACTCGCTGGACCGCGAGTCGTGCGGTGACGTGGTGAAGCCGATCTGGTTGTTGACGATGATGTGGATGGTTCCGCCGGTGCGGTACCCACGCAGCAGCGCCAGGTTCAGGGTCTCGGCGACCACACCCTGGCCGGCGAACGCGGCGTCACCGTGCAGCATCATCGGCACCACCGAGAACGCCTCGTGCTCCTCGGGGGAGGCGAAGTCGATCAGATCCTGCTTGGCGCGGACCAGGCCCTCCAGCACCGGGTCGACGGCCTCCAGGTGCGACGGGTTGGCGACCAGCGACACCGCAATGTCGTTGTCCCCGAACATCTGCAGGTAGGTGCCGGTGGCGCCGAGGTGGTACTTGACGTCGCCGGAGCCGTGGGCCTGCGACGGATTGAGGTTGCCCTCGAACTCGCCGAAGATCTGCGAGTAGGGCTTGCCGACGATGTTGGCCAGCACGTTGAGCCGGCCGCGGTGCGGCATTGCGATGACGACCTCGTCGAGTCCGTGCTCGGCGGCCTGATCGATCGCGGCATCCATCATCGGGATGACGGTCTCGGCGCCTTCCAGCGAGAAACGTTTCTGCCCGACGTACTTGGTCTGCAGGAACGTCTCGAAGGCCTCGGCCGCATTGAGCTTGGACAGGATGTACTTCTGCTCGGCGACGGTCGGCTTGGCGTGCTTGGTCTCGACGCGCTCCTGAATCCACTTCTGCTGTTCGGGTTCCAGGATGTGGGTGTACTCCACACCGGCGTGCCGGCAGTAGGCGTCGCGCAGCACCGAGAGCACGTCGCGCAGCTTCTTGTACTCGGCGCCGGCGAAACCGTCGACCTTGAACTCGCGATCCAGATCCCACAGCGTCAGGCCGTGGGTCAGCACGTCGAGGTCCGGGTGGCTGCGGAAGCGGGTCTTGTCCAGCCGCAGCGGGTCGATGTCGGCCATCAGGTGACCGCGGTTGCGGTAGGCCGCGATGAGCTCGATGATCCGGGCGTTCTTGTCGAAGATCGAGTCCGGGTTGTCGATGCGCCAGCGGACCGGCTCGTACGGGATCCCCAGCTCCATGAAGATCTCGTCGTAGAACTCGTCGTCGAGAAGCAGCGTGTGGATGGTGCGCAGGAAATCGCCGGACTCCGCACCCTGGATGATGCGGTGGTCATAGGTCGACGTCAGGGTGATCAGCTTGCCGACGCCGAGCTCGGCGATGCGTTCCTCGCTGGCGCCCTGGAACTCGGCCGGGTACTCCATGGCGCCGGCGCCGATGATCGCACCCWGGCCGCGCATCAGGCGGGGCACCGAGTGCACGGTGCCGATGGTGCCCGGGTTGGTCAGCGAGATGGTCACGCCGCCGAAGTCCTCGGCGGTCAGCTTGCCGTCGCGGGCGCGCCGCACGATGTCCTCGTAGGCCGCGATGAACTGGCCGAACTTCATCGTTTCGCACCGCTTGATGGCCGCGACGACCAGCGTGCGGTTGCCGTCCTTGCCGGGCAGGTCGATGGCCAGGCCGAGGTTCGTGTGTGCGGGGGTGACGACGTTGGGCTTGCCGTCCACCTCGGCGAAGTGCCGGTTCAGGTTCGGGAACTTCTTGACCGCCTGCACGATGGCGTAGCCGAGCAGATGGGTGAAGCTGATCTTGCCGCCGCGGGTGCGCTTGAGGTGGTTGTTGATCACCACGCGGTTGTCGATCATCGCCTTGGCCGGGATGGCCCGCACGCTGGTGGCCGTGGGCACGTCCAGCGAGGCGTTCATGTTCTTGACGACGGCGGCCGAAGCGCCGCGCAGCACGGTGTTCTCGTCGCCTTCGGCGGCGGGGGCAGCGGGTGCGGGCTTCTTGGCGGCCGGGGCGGGCTCGGCCTTCTTGGCCGGCGCGGAAGCCTTCGGCGTCGACGCTTCGGCCTTGGGGGCGGCCTTCGGTTCGGCCTTCGCCTCAGCCTTCGCGTCGGCCTTTGCCGGGGCGGGCTCGGCGGGCGCGGGCTTCGCGGGTGCGGCAGGCTTGGCGGGGGCGGTCTGCTTGGCCGCGGCGGGCTCGGACTTCTGGCCCGGGGTGTCAAGCGGTTCGGGGGCGTAGTCCACCAGGAACTCGTGCCAACTCGGGTCCACCGACGAAGGATCCTCGCGGAATTTGCGATACATCTCTTCGACGAGCCACTCGTTCTGTCCAAAAGGTGATGGTGAACTGCTCACAGCAGCGTTTCGCCCCGATTCCGTCTGTCCCGGCAGGCGAAGTCCGGCGTCGCCCGCCCGCTGATTATTTACGGTTTCCCGCATTTGGCCGACTAAAGGCTACGCCTCAGAACACACCCTCACCACGAGAGTGTCACTTGTCACTCACAGCTGGGCGGAGGGCAGCACGTGTAGGGTCGACGGCCACCTCGGCGGCGGGCTGCCGAACGCGAGGGCCGCATTCTTGACGATTCGCTTGCCCATCAACCGGTTACCGACGCCACCCACCACCGCGCCGACGCCCACCGGCAGCAGTTTGCCGAACGCGATCGCCCCGCGCTTGAGGGCGTACTTCTTGACGAAGTACTTCAGCAACCGGTTGTTCAGCTGCGACACCGCGGGCAGCGGCAGCGTCGCGGSCCCGTCGGAGATCCATGCGCCGCTGGTACGACCGCCGCCGAGCAGATCGGCCACCGCACGCTTGCTGTCCTCGCCGACGAGTACGGCCAGCACCAGCGCGCGGCGTCGCTCGCGATGATCGGCGGGGATGCCGTGCACCTCGGCGACCGCCAGCGCGAACACCGCCGTCGCCTCCAGGAACACCAKGGTCTCGCCGGCGACCGCGGACATCGCCACGAGCGTGCCGATACCCGGGAACGCGGCAGCCGAACCGACCGCGGCGCCGCTGGCCATCACCGCGGCCAGGTAGTGCTTCTCCAGCGAGGTGATGATCTCGGCCGGTGTGGCGTCGGGGCGCTGCTTGCGCAACCGGTCCACGTACGCGGTGACGGCCGGCGCCTGCAACCGGGTGCTGCGCTCCAGGATCTGGGACAGGGCCTTGGCGGCGGCACTGGGATCCTCGTCGGATCCCTCGCGGACCGCGGGCAGATTCTTGCTGCTGGACCGAGCGTTCATCGGTGGTTTCTCCCATCGCATCCCTGGGATCGGGTCCCACGGTGCCTGTCGAATACCCAGGTTAGTGCCCGTTCAACGAGTGGGGGTCCAGTCCGCGTGCCCGCCCGCACAGTGACGGCGGTCACTGCCCGACCGGGAAGAAAATACGGCGGTGCGACGCTGGCCATAGTCGTGGCAACATCCCTGGGCGTGACAACCGAGCCAGTGGCGCCCAGCAGGCTCCGGATGATCGCCGTCCTGGGACTGATGATCGCGCTCGGCCCGCTGACCATCGACATGTATCTGCCGGCGCTGCCCCGGATCGCCGAGGACCTTTCGGTGTCCTCGTCGGTGGTGCAGTTGACGCTCACCGGCACGCTGGCCGGGCTGGCCTTCGGGCAGCTGATCATCGGACCGCTCTCGGACTCGCTGGGGCGACGCATTCCGCTGATGGCCGGCATCTCGCTGCACATGGTGGCCTCCCTGATCTGCCTGTTCGCGCCGAACATCGAGGTGCTCGGCGCCGGGCGGGTGCTGCAGGGATTCGGTGCCGCCGCCGCGGCCGTGGTGGCCGTCGCCGTCGTCGGCGACCTCTACGTGGACTCCGCCGCGGCGACCGTCATGTCCCGGCTGATCCTGGTGCTCGGTGTCGCTCCCGTCATCGCGCCGTCGTTGGGTGCGGTGGTACTGCTCAAGGCGTCGTGGCACTGGATCTTCGCCGTCCTGGTGGTGCTGGCCGGGCTGCTGCTCCTGCTCGCCGCGCTGGCGCTACCCGAGACGCTGCCGGTGCCCAATCGGCGTCCGCTGCACGTGCGCTCCATCGTCGCCACCTACGGCGAGCTGCTGCGCGACGTCCGGTTCGTGACGCTGGTGCTGGTGGCCGCGCTGAGCATGGCCGGGCTGTTCGGCTATATCGCCGCCGCGCCGTTCGTGCTTCAGGGCGACTACGGGTTGAACCAGCAGTCCTTCGCGCTGGTGTTCGCCGCCGGCGCGATCATCCTGATCGGCGCCACCCAGTCCAACGTGGTCCTGCTGCGCCGGTTCACCCCGCAGGCGATCATGCTCGTCGCCCTGATCGTGTCCGTCATTGCCGCCATCGTGTTCGTCGTACTGGCGGTGACCGGGGTCGCCGGGCTGGCCGGATTCCTGGCGCCGGTACTGGTGATCCTCGGCGGGATGGGCCTGGTCCTGCCGAACGCGCCGGCCGTCGCGCTGTCGCGGCATCACGACGCCTCGGGCACCGCGGCCGCCCTACTGGGTGCCGCGCAGTTCGGCCTGGGCGCGATCACGGCCCCGGTGGTCGGCATGCTGGGCAACAACGAGTTCGCACTGGCGCTGGTGATGCTGGTCGGTTCGGCCGTCGCGCTGGGCGCCATGGTGTTCGTCGGGCTCCCGTCCCGCGACGGAGAAGCCCCCGGAGACGCCGAGGTACTCGGCGATCCACTGTCCGAACCGGCGTGATCACCGGCCGCCGGGTTTTCCGGTGTGACCGGCCCTGACTTGTCGGGATTCGGGCGGGTCCGTAGCGTCGGGCAGATCGCCGATCTCCTGATGACGAAGTAGATGTTCGAGAACCCCTCTGACCGAAGCGCGCCCGTGGCCCCCCGGCTGACCGAGGAGGCCCGCCAAGCCAACCCGTGGCACGCCCTGTGGGCGATGCTGGTCGGGTTCTTCATGATCCTGGTCGATTCCACGATCGTCGCCGTCGCCAACAAACGGATCATGGAAGCGCTGGACACCGACTACGACGGTGTCATCTGGGTGACCAGTGCCTATCTGCTCGCCTACGCGGTTCCGTTGCTGGTGGCGGGCCGGCTCGGCGACCGGTTCGGCCCGAAGAACCTGTATCTGATCGGCCTGACGGTGTTCACCGCCGCCTCGTTGTGGTGCGGGCTGGCCGGCTCCATCGAAGTGCTCATCGCGGCGCGGGTGGTGCAGGGTCTGGGTGCCGCGCTGCTGACCCCGCAGACGCTGTCCATGATCACCCGGATCTTCCCGGCGGCCGGGCGCGGTGTGGCGATGAGCGTCTGGGGCGCGACTGCCGGCGTGGCCACCCTGGTCGGCCCGATCGCCGGCGGACTCCTGGTCGACGGACTGGGCTGGCAGTGGATCTTCTTCGTCAACGTGCCGATCGGCATCATCGGTCTGGGCCTGGCGCTGTGGCTCGTGCCGACCCTGCCCACCACCCTGCACCGCTTCGACATCCTGGGCGTCGCGCTGTCGGGCCTGGCGATGTTCCTCATCGTCTTCGCTCTGCAGGAGGGGCAGTCGCACCAGTRGGAGCCGTGGATCTGGGCGGTGCTCGCGACCGGGGCCGCGCTGCTGGTGGCATTCGTCTACTGGCAGTCGATCAATCCGCACGAACCGCTCATCCCGCTGAAGATCTTCCGCGACCGCAACTTCACGCTGTCCGCCCTCGGCGGCGCCGTCATCGGTTTCGTGGTGACCGCGATGATCCTGCCGGTGATGTTCTATGCGCCGGTGGTGGCCGGGCTGTCCTACACCCGCTCGGCACTGCTGACCGCACCGATGGCGATCGCCTCCGGTGTGCTGGCGCCACTGGTGGGGCGGATCGTCGATCGCACCCACCCGACGCCGGTCATCGGTTTCGGCTTCTCCACCCTGGCGATCGCGCTGACCTGGCTGTCCTTCGAACTGACGCCGGCGACGCCCATCTGGCGGCTGCTGTTGCCGCTGACGGCGATGGGCATCGGCATGGCTTTCATCTTCTCGCCGCTGGCCGCGACCGCCACCCGGAACATGTCACCGGAGTCCGCGGGTGCGGGTTCCGGGGTCTACAACGCGACACGTCAGGTGGGCGCCGTGCTGGGCAGCGCCGCGATGGCGGCGTTCATGACGATCCGGATCAGTGCGGAACTCTCCGCTGCCGGTGTCGAGGTGACCGCTGAGGGTCCGGCCCCCGCGCTGCCCGGATATCTGCATGGTGCGTTCTCCGAGGCGCTGGCGCAGTCGTTGTTGCTGCCGGCGTTCATCGCCCTGGTCGGTGTGGTGGGCGCGATCTTCCTGCGCGGCTTCGTGACCGCGCCGGCCGCCCCGAGTGCTGTCGTGCAGGCACCGCAGGTGCACCCGGTCGATGAGCAGCATTCGCTCGACGAGGACTGGGACGATCAGGACGATTACGTCGAGTACACCGTGGACTGGCAGCAGGCGATCCGCGCCGCGGACCCGCCGACCGACCTCATCCCGACCGTCGTCGACGAGCCCGCCGAGCCGCCCACCGACCGCCTCTACGAACACGTCGAGCATCCGTTGCCCGCGCCCGCCGACGCTTGGCATCCGGGTCCGGTCGAGACCTGGCAGCACGTCACCGACGAGGTGCAGCCGGTTCAGGATTTCGAGCCCGAGCCCGAGCCCGAGCCCGAGTCGGAGACGGCACCCGAGCCCGAGTCCCTACCGGCACCCGCGCCCGAACCGGAAGCGCGGCCGCATGACGCGGCGTGGCGCAGCATCCTCGACGATCTGCTGGCCGCCCCCGCAGACGGCCAGATCAGTCAGGCCCGCAACGGTTTTCACACCGACCAGCAGGGCTGGTTCCAGCCGCTCGAGCAGCCGACCGCCTCCGATCAGGCCGAGTCCACCGGCCGGCATTCCCGGCCGAGCCGCGGCAGGCATTCCCGCGAGGACTGAGCCGCGTACCCGCGACCTCGGGATGCGCAGCGTCGCAGGGTTGTACCGCGGATTCGTCGTGGCGGGTCCGGCTCGGTGGTGTGTGCCGGTTCCCGCCGCGTGTGATTTCTCTGTGTAGTTATCAAGGTGCGCAAAGGGTTTGGCTATGCAGCGGTGGGTAGGTCGGTCATGGTGCGTCGTGCGTGGGAGCGCAGGTGCGCCTGCTCGGGTTCGCCGGGGTTGTGGGGTGGGATGAACCAGGGGTGGCGGTCGGCGCCGAGGTAGACCTGCCAGCCGCCGTGGTGGATCGCGGTGTGGTGCAGTCGACAGAGCAGCACGCCGTTGTCGATGCTGGTGGTGCCCCCGCTGCTCCACGGGGTGATGTGGTGGGCATCGCACCACGACACCGGGCACCCGCATCCCGGATACGCACACCCACCGTCACGCACTGCCAACCCTTTCCGGATCACGGGCGTGAACAGTCGCTCGGCGCGTCCGACGTCCAGCGGCGCCCCGGCGGGGTCGACGGTCACCGTGGTGAGGGTGCTGTCGCAGGTGATCAGGTCAGCGGTGACGGTGCTGATCGGTCCGGTGAACCCGAGGGAGTTCACGGACCCATCTGCAGCAGGTCGGATGAGCGTGACATGCGGAAGGACACCACCGCTCATCGGACGCTGTGAGTGCGACAGGTAGGTGCGCATCACCTGACCGAACGCATCGGCGCGGCGACGCCCGGTCGGCCGTGGGTCTGGTGAGCCGTCTGGCAGGGGTATCGGCCGGCACAGCGGATCGAGCGCGGCGAGCAGTTCTTCGCCCGTGAGCACGTCGAGATCCAGGGTGGCGGTGACTCGTCCGTCATCGGTCTGCACCAGGGTCAGGTCGTTGAGGTCGCGGTTTTCCGCGACCGGCACCGTGCCGTCTTCGACTGGTTGGGTGGCGGCTTTGTCGATGGCGATCTCGCGGGCTTTCTCGGCCACCTGCGACGGCGTGGTCTGAATCATCAACGTGGTGACGACCATGGCTCGCTCCTCCTCGGACAACGGGACCCTGGCGCTGATGTGGGTGACCCCTTTGCCGATGGCGTCGGCGAATTCGATGCCGACCCCGCCGAGGCGCTGGGCCCGGGTCAACGCCGGCAGCGTGTGTGCCGCGCGCCCCACCCGCGCGGCCCGGTACGCCGCGCCGGGCGCAACACCACAGCTGGTGAGCAGATCAGCTCCCGAGCGAAGATGCTCACGTGCCGGGATCCCAAGCCGCTCGGTGGCCGTAATCGCCTGGGCGATAACATGATCCAGGAGATTGCGCGCGGTGACCGCAGCGACCAGCACCGCCAGCAGGGGCTGCTCATCGACGATGCGGCGGGGACAGTCCAACAGATCAAACAGCCGGCGCTCACCGTCCTCACCCGGTGGCGCAACAGCGAGATCGTCAATCAACGCATCGACAAACGTGTCGAGATGGGTGGCGTCCATAGTGGATACCGACTTTCACAGAAGGTGCCCCAAGGGCACGATCAGTCAATACGGTCCGACCGGTCCCACGGGACCATCGAACCAATCGGCGACCGGAGTCGCGGTCTGCAGCTCACCGAGTCGCGTTGGGAGCTACGTTGCATTCGAACTTGTGTGGCGCTCCTAGTGTTCTAGTGGGCGCTTTCTTGCTGTTCAGGGTCGGTTAATACTGCAGCACAAGCGCTCTCGGCGTGTCCACGCAGAGATGAAGGACGCGCACGCGGTGTGCCTCTAGGTTTCGGGGTTACCACACCAACCTCAACCAGAGGATCCATCCGCGTGCGCGTCAGTACTGCATTTAACCGTCTTCTTCAGATTCCCGGTGCATCGGTCACCGACGTGTCGGTCGGTGACCTCGATGT
>NZ_JBFUKN010000033.1:0-67832 GCF_056400845.1 Mycobacterium sp. P4_H6
GACTACGACAAAGCTTCGCGTTGGACCCGATTCTTTCTGAGAGACAGCACCGCCGAACAGGTCCGCGCCATCGCCAACTACGCACTGGAAGCCGACAATCGGTTGACTACCGGCACCATTCTTCAGCGCCTCTTCGATCCCACTCAAGGCGAAAATGAATGGGGTCACGCAGTTTTCGGCGCATACAACGGTGACGCTCAGGTACCTCCGGCGTATCTCGGCCGAGAATTTTCGGCACAGCACCAACACTTCCTGGTCAGTGAAGCTGCGGTGGTCGACTCGGGAGACTTTGAGACAGCTGTCCGAAGGGTCACCGAACACGGGTATGGCATGGACGCCGGGTCTCGCCTTCTGGCCCTGATGAACCCCGCACAGGCTGAGGTTGTCAGCCAGTGGAAGGCAGGCGACGAGAACGCCACAGGCGTTGTCGCCAAGCATGATTACATCCCGTCCGCCGGCTCACCGGCCTACCTCCAGCCAGACAACGTCATCGGCCAGATCGCACCGGCAACCTATAACGGCTTGCGAGTCGAAGGAAGCTACGGCCCCACTCTCGTCGTCCAGTCGGACTTCATCCCAGAGAACTACTTCGCGGTGGTGGCTACCTACGGCCCGAACCACAAAGACAACGCCATCGGCTTTCGAGAGCACGTGCAGCCGCAATATCGTGGGTTCAGAACTGTTGGGGGATCGAACGAATACCCCTTGCACGATGCATTTTTCACCCGAGCTTTCGGTGTGGGCGTTCGCCGTCGCGGCCAGGCGTGCGTGGTGCAGATCAAACCTAGCGGCAGCTACGACGTTCCGAACATTCCGAAGTAGGTCGCGGCCAATGAGCAGAACAGGAACTGGCGGCACCGGACTTGGCGACGGCGGGCAGCTGGACCGCAATCTGGAGTTTCTGGACACCGGCAACACCGGCTCCACCGAATTCAGCTGGGGCGAGGGTCTGGAACCGGCAGCCGTTCGCGGACTGCCACCGTCGGAAGGTGGTCGGTATTGCGGACAAACACCGGGCTGTCCCAATCAGGTAGGGGTGTCTCGCCGATAGACCGGCTGCGCGCGACTCCCGGCCTGTAGTCGCCGCGCGCCAACTTGGCCGCCCTGGGTGCTAATCCTCCACCCAGGGCGGCCAAGTGCTATCTGTCCGTAGGCAGGAGCCGGGGGGGGTTATCGAGGTTCTCCCAACATCGCGTCAACCTCGCCACAGAGCCAATTCTCCACGGCCCGATCACAGTCAGGACAGACAGCTAGAAATATCGTGCCGCCGGGGGCATCCTCCCAACTAAGAACGCCCCAATCCACGACGTGGTCGAACGGCTTCGGCGCTAGACACCGGAAACAATGCCCTAGTTCCGATCTCGCCATCATTTCTCGCGCTGCTCGGTAACATTGATGAGTAGCTTCAATGACGAGTTCGTCGGGTATCTCAAGGTTGCTCATCGGCTGACGTTTGGACGGGTTTCCCGCGCGGTGGGCGAGCGATGTCGGTGCCCTCAGTGATACTGGCGGGATGACGGAGGGTCCTCTTGCATTGCAGATTCAGCGCCTGGTGGACGAAGCGCTTGCGGCGTTCGATTCATCGGGAACCACGGTTTCGGCGCTGGTGCGTAAAGCGCAGCGTATTGCGATGTTGAGGGGTGACTACGCAAAGCAAGTCGGACTCATCCTGCAAACAACAGAGTTCGTAGCTGAAATGGTGAACAGTGGGAATGATCCCGACATTCCGGCCTACTACATGGCGTGTCAGAAGCTGGCAACATTGGTTGGGGCCGAGGAGTCGCTGCAGGAGGTCGAGCGGCAGTTTCGAAACTATCTGCGTACGAGACGAATTGGCCAGGAAGGTGTCGACGGCTCAACAATAGTGAGTAGCACGGTGTCCCAACTAGAGGACAATTTGGATCTGTTGGAGCGAGCATACGAAGATGCAAAGTCGCCGGGAGAGCCGAGCACGCAACATGACGTTCTCGTCGCCTTGCAAGACAAATATCAGGTGATGAGCAAAGTGCGCCAGGACGTCTACGACTATCTCGTGTCAGTCGAGATGGACGTGGTTGCAGGCAAGCCCAACAGTGACATTTTTCAACGAGCGCAGGCTTACATCAATGAGTCTCTACGAAGATTCGCTCCGGATGCGCTTGAGAAATTCGTCGCCGCTCAGGATCGCTTGAGCTCAGGATCGAGCGAGGACTATGCGTATGCCCTCACGTCGTGCCGCCGCGTGATCAAAGATCTGGCCGATGCTTTGTACCCAGCTACGGGCGAAGATGTGGAAGGCGTAGACGGTGCAATGCGCAGGATGTCCGACGACAGGTACAAGAACCGACTCACCGAATACGTGCGGCAGAACGTTGGGGCTAAGCGTCACAAGCAGACTGTTGTGCAGGTCGTCACTGACCTGTACAGCCGCCTCAACGCGCTAGACGGCCTCGCGAGCAAAGGTGTACACGACGATGTCACGCAGGCCGAAGCGGAGACGTGTGTCGTCTGGACCTACATGCTGGCGGGCGACATCGTGCGAATCGCCGACGGCACGTCTACCTTCCTGGTCTCCGATGCCACGTGACAGCAGGATGACAGCGGCGCGGCAGCAGCGCGGCTGCCAGCGGTAACTTTGCAGCAGCTGCTGGAATGGCCCAAATGTCAACAGGAAAGCTACGCTGACCTGTTATTTCCCGGGCCTCTCGGATGGTCAGGGACGCATTTCCGGGTGCGCTTCGGCAGTTCACCTAGCGGCTTTTAATCCGCAGGTCCCAGGTTCGAGCCCTGGTGGGGGCACCACGCCTGTCTCATCGGTCATCACCCTTGGGCTTCGGCGCCTTGCCGTTCTCGCCCTTCTTGTTCTCACCGTTGCCGCGGCCCCGCGTCGGTCCGGGCTGTTGCTGTTCGACCGTGGCGGTCGTGGTCGGCGGCGGCGCCGAGGTCGTGGTGGTCGGGGTCGGCGTCGTGGTGGTCGTGGTCGTCACCGGCGTGGGCGTGCCGGAGCGGGACGCGGTGTCCACCACGAAGGCGATGACGAGCACCAGGACCGCCAGCACGGCCCCGGCAATACCGATCAGCGTGCGGCGGCGACTGCGCGGCGTGGGCGCCGGCACGTAGGCCGTGGCGGGATCGGGCAGCGGGGCATCCAGGAACAGCGTCTGCGGTCGCACCGCGCTCAGCGCGGCCCGCATCTGCTCGGCATCGGCGAACCGGGCCCGCGGGTCGGGCGCGATGGCGCGCTGCACGACCGAGGCGAGCGCCGGGCCGGCGTCCGGGCGCAGCACGGCCACGTCCTCATGCGGCGCCGGGACACGTCCCACGAGCGCTTCGAAGGCCAGCACCCCGACCGCGTACAGATCGTCGGCGATCGTCGCGGGACGGCCGGCGATCCGCTCCGGGCTGAGATAGCCGAGCGTGCCGATCACCAGGCCGGTCATGGTGTGGTCGGACTCGGGGCTCTTCGCGATGCCGAAGTCGGCGACCTTGGGCACGCCGGTGTCGGTCAGCAGGATGTTGGCGGGCTTGATGTCGCGGTGCAGGATGCCCGCGGCGTGCGCCGTCGCCAGCGCGGAGAGCACGTCATCGAGCAGTGAGCGGATCTGCGGCAAGGGCATCGGCCCCTGCGCGATGGTGTCCGCGACGGTGCGCCCGCTGAGGCGCTCCATCACGATGTAGGGGGTGCCGTCGTGTTCGCCGCTGTCGTGCACCGCGACGATGTGCGGGTGGCTCAGGCGTGCCGCGGCCCGGGCCTCGACCTCGAAACGCCGGCGGTTCTCGGGTTGCGCGGCCAGTGCCGGGTACATCAGCTTGATCGCGACGGCGCGGCCGAGTCTGGTGTCCCAGCCGTCGTGGACCTCCGCCATGCCCCCGCGGCCGAGCAGACCACGCAGTTCGTAGCGGCCGCCGAGTATTTCGGGCCCCTGCATGGGGCTAACGGTAGACGGTGAGGGTCAGCCGACCTCGGGGCAGTAGAACTGCGGCTGGCCGCGGTACTCGACGGGCGGCAGGTTGCGCGCCGGGGTCTGCACCAGCGGGGAGTCTGCGGGCAGGCGGCCCGACGCCCGGTCCACCGCGGAGCGCTTGCGCGGGTGCATCAGCGAGCGTTTGGGCAGCACCTTGCCCGCGAAGGTGATGACGCTGCAGAGCCTGTCGTGCAGCCGCTGCTGGCGCGGCGTCCACCGGTAGCCCATCAGGTCACGCACCGGCTGGTCGTAGAGGGCCACCGTCATGAACGTCAGGAAACGCTGCATGACCTTGAGGTTCAGCGCCCACAGCGGGTCCGGGATCCACTGCAGTGAGGGATGTTTGGGCATGGTCGACAGATCCATGACCTCGCGCGCGGCGTAGTTGTTCTCCAACACGTTGCTGCACATGTGATCCCAGTACTGCTCGAACTCCTCCCAGGAGTTCGGCACCGGCCGCATGCTCATCCCGTACATCCGGTACCAGGCGACGTGCTCGTCGAACAGCTGGCGCTTGTCGGCCAGCGAGATCCCGCCGCCGAACTTCTCGGCGGCCAGCAGGGTGGACTTGAAGAACGTGGCGTGCGCCCAGTAGAAGACGTCGGGATTGAGCGCGCTGTAGCGGCGTCCCTGCTTGTCCACGCCCTTGATACCGAGGTGATAGTCGCGGACCTCGGCTCCGGTCTTGGGTGCGCGCTCACCGTCGAAGACCACGCCGCCGATCGGATAGATCGAGCGCAGCAGCCGCGGGATGCGCTCGAGGAAGAAGATCGAGTGCTCTTCGACCGCCGCGCCGAGCTGGGGATGCATGTTCTGCATCGACCCGGCCCAGGTGCCCTGGAACAGGCCCGTCCATTGGCCGAAGTATCTCCAGGTCAGCGAGTCCGGCCCGAGCGGCATCGCGGGGGCGTCGTACCCGCCGGTGCTCACCGGGCAGCCTGCCGCCACCTCGGCGGTGGCCTCGGCGGATGCGCTGGTCACCGGGCACGTCTCGGACGTATCTTGAGTCACTGGCCAACTTCCGTCCCAGTCAGAAACGATTCTGACTACACTCGTTGTCACTACGCAGCTTAGGAGTGATGTGCCGTCCGGTCAACGACGTGGTCGATGGTCCGGCGTTCCCCTGCAGGATCGCCAGACACTGCGGCGCGGTGAACTCATCGCCGCCGGGGTGACCCTGCTCGGCGGGGCGGCCGGCCCGGCGCTGACGGTGCGCGCGGTGTGCCGCGAAGCGAGCCTGACCGAGCGGTATTTCTACGAGAGCTTCACCGACCGCGACGAATTCGTGCGCGCCGTCTACGACGACGTGTGCGGCACCGCAATGAAGGCCCTGCTGTCCTCGCAGACACCGCGCGACGCCGTCGAGGCGTTCGTGGCGCTGATGGTCGACGACCCGAGCCGCGGCCGGGTGCTGCTGCTGGCGCCCGAGCGGGAACCGGTGCTCACCAAATCCGGCGCGGAGTGGATGCCCAACTTCATCGCCCTTCTGCAGCACAAACTCACCGAAATCACCGACCCGGCGTTGCAGGCAATGGTCGCGACCGGTCTCGTCGGCGCCCTGACGGCGTTGTTCACCGCCTATCTCAACGGCCGGCTGACCGCCACCCGCGAGCAGTTCGTCGACTACTGCACCGACATGTTGCTGAGCCGCGCCACCGTTCGCTGAGGTTTGCCGGCGCAGCGGCTATCAGATCGATTTGGAACCGTTATCAGACGCACAGGCAGCGTAACTTGATGTCACTGGGGGGCACAGATATATTGAGTGCTACCAACAGGTACAGATAACTGGGAGTGAACGTGTCGCAAGACCTACCCGACGTGCAATTGCTGCGCGAGCTCGAACCTGTCGTCGAGAAGAACATCAACCGGCACCTCGCCATGCGCAAGGACTGGAACCCGCACGACTACATCCCGTGGTCGGACGGCAAGAACTTCTACGCCCTCGGCGGGCAGGACTGGCATCCCGAGCAGTCCAAACTCTCCGAGGTCGCCCAGACCGCGATGGTGCAGAACCTGCTGACCGAGGACAACCTGCCCTCGTACCACCGCGAGATCGCGATGAACTTCACCATGGACGGCCCATGGGGCTGGTGGGTAAATCGTTGGACCGCCGAGGAGAACCGGCACGGGATCGCACTGCGCGACTACCTGCTGGTCACCCGCGCCATCGATCCCGTCGAACTCGAAGAGTTGCGCGTCGAGCAGGTCACCCGTGGCTTCTCCCCCGGCCAGAATCAGCAGGGCGACCTGTTCGCGTCCACCCTGTTCGACTCCGTCATCTACGTGACGTTCCAGGAGCTCGCGACCCGCGTCTCACACCGCAACACCGGCAAGGCCTGCGAAGAGACCATCGCCGACCAGCTGCTGGGCCGGATCTCCGCCGATGAGAACCTGCACATGATCTTCTACCGCGACGTCAGCGCCGCCGGTCTGGACATGGTGCCCAACCAGGCGATGAAGTCGCTGCACCGCGTGCTGCGCAACTTCAAGATGCCCGGATACACGGTGCCCGAGTTCCGTCGCAAGGCCGTCACCATCGCCGTCGGCGGCGTGTACGACCCGCGGATCCACCTCGAGGACGTCGTGATGCCGGTGCTCAAGAAGTGGCGCATCTTCGAACGTGAGGATTTCACCGGCGAGGGCGCCCGACTGCGGGACGATCTCGGCGAGCTCGTCAAGGAGCTCCAGGACACCTGCGTGAAGTTCGAAGTGGCCAAGGAGCGTCGCCTGGAGCGCGAGCGCAAGGTCGCCGAGAAGAAGGCCATGAAGAACCTTTTGGTGACGTCATCGGCAGCCTCCTAGCCCCAGCACACAGCGACACGGCCCGGTCTGGCTTACAGATCGGGCCGCTCGCTTTGCGCAGTCCGGTCGTGCTGGCTCCTATGGCGGGTGTGACAAATGTCGCGTTCCGCACACTGTGCCGTGAACTCGAGGTTGCCCGCGCCGGCACCGTCAGCGGTCTGTACGTCTGCGAGATGGTGACCGCGCGTGCCCTCGTCGAGCGCCACCCGGTGACCATGCACATGACGACCTTCGCACCCGACGAGTCGCCGCGTTCGCTGCAGCTCTACACCGTGGACCCGGACACCACCTACGCGGCGGCCAAGATGATCGTCGACGAGAACATGGCCGACCACATCGACATGAACTTCGGCTGCCCGGTGCCCAAGGTGACCAAGCGCGGCGGCGGGTCCGCGATCCCGTACAAGCGCAAGCTTTTCGGCAAGATCGTCAGGGCTGCAGTCGCCGCGACAGAAGGCACCGACATCCCGGTCACCGTGAAGTTTCGGATCGGGATCGACGACGCCCACCACACCCATCTGGACGCCGGCCGCATCGCCGAGTCCGAGGGTGCGGCGGCGGTGGCGCTGCATGCCCGCACCGCCGCGCAGCGGTATTCGGGGACCGCCGATTGGAGTCAGATCGCGGCGCTCAAGCAGCACGTGACCACCATCCCGGTGCTCGGCAACGGCGATATCTTCGACGCCACCGATGCGCTGGCGATGATGGAGCAGACCGGGTGTGACGGAGTCGTCATCGGACGCGGCTGCCTGGGCCGGCCGTGGCTGTTCGCCGAGCTGTCGGCGGCCTTCAACGGGCGCCCCATCGCGACCCCTCCGACGCTCGGCGAGGTCGCCCACATCGTGCGCCGCCACGGCGAGCTGCTCTCGGCTCACTTCGGTGAGGACAAGGGCATGCGCGACATCCGTAAGCACGTCGCCTGGTACATGCACGGCTTCCCCGCCGGCGCCGACCTGCGCCGGGCGTTGGCACTGGTCAAGACCTTGCGTGAGCTCGATGCGCTGCTCGGCGAACTCGACGGCGACGTCCCGTTCCCGGAGGTGGCCGGCGGCCCGCGTGGACGTCAGGGCTCCCCCGGATCGGTCAGTCTGCCCGCGGGGTGGCTCGACGATCCCGATGATCTGACGGTGCCCGTCGGCGCCGACGTGATGAACTCCGGCGGCTGATCCTCGTCCGAGATGATCCCGAGACCGCTCCGTCACGTCATCGCGCTGTCGGACTCTCAGGTTGTCTCAGTACGATGAAAGGCCACCTGACCGGGCTCCGGTGGCGGAGCCGGGTGCAGTGCTGCTAAAAGAATGAGCAGCAGCTTTTGATTAAGCACCGATGAGAACGTGTGCAACGGCGCGCACGACCCCACGAGCCGAAGGCCGGTAGGACATGAGTGACGGCGATAACGCCACTCCTGACCGGCCCGACCGCGCGCCCGGGGAGGACAACCAATGGCTTACCCGATCTCCGCGATCGGCACCAGGCGCCACGCCGTGGGAACGCGCGCAGGCTGCTGACCCGGCCAAAGGGGCCCCGTCCGACCCACCCGCGGGTAACCACACCGACGGCGTCACCGTCGCCGACCTGATCGCCAAACTGGCGGCCGACCAGCCCAGCGGCGGACGCGGCCGCCGGCACCGCGCCGACCCGGTCGACGAACCCGCCCCGGCACCGGAAAGCCCCGCCGAGATCACCGACCCGGTCGAGCCGATCGAGGCCGCGATCTTCGAGCCGGCCCCCACCGGACGCGCGCCCCGCCGCGACCCCGCCGAGCCCGTCACCGAGGTCATGCACGTGCCCTCGGCGTACGCCGCGGAACTGCCCGACCTGGCTGCCGCCCGTCCGCCGCGCCCCCTGCACACGGTGCGCCCGGCACCGGTGCAGCACCACCGGGCCCGCACCATCGGCCGGGTGGCCGCCGCCCTCATCGCGGTGTGCGCGCTGGCTTTGACCGGCGGCGCCTGGCAATGGCAGTCGATGAAGAACAACAGCCTCAACCAGGTCTCCGCGCTGGACCCCAATTCGCGCGACATCGTGGACCCCAACGCCCAGTTCGGCGACGAGAACTTCCTGATCGTGGGCACCGACACGCGCATCGGCCAGAACAGTGAGGTCGGAGCGGGCACCACCGACGATGCCGCCGGCGCCCGCTCGGACACCATCATGCTGGTCAACATCCCGGCAGACCGCAAACGCGTTGTGGCCGTGTCCTTCCCGCGCGATCTGGCGATCACGCCGATCAAGTGTGAGCCCTGGAACCCGGAGACCGGGGTCTACGGACCGATCACCGACGAAGAATCGCCGATGTACGGCATGGAGGAGGCCTGGACCGAGACCAAGCTGAACTCGGCCTACGCCGTCGGCGGGCCCAAGTGCCTGGTGAAGGTCATCCAGAAACTGTCCGGCCTGTCGGTCAACCGGTTCATGGCCGTCGACTTCACCGGCTTCGCCAAGATGGTCGACGCGCTGGGCGGCGTGGAGGTGTGCAGCACCACCCCGCTGGAGGACTACGAGCTGGGCACCGTGCTGGCCAACCCCGGCCGGCAGATGGTCGACGGCCACACCGCGCTGAACTACGTGCGCGCCCGCCAGGTCACCACCGAGGTCAACGGTGATTACGGCCGCATCAAGCGCCAGCAGCTGTTCCTGTCCTCGCTGCTGCGCTCGCTGATCTCCAGAGAGGTGTTCTTCAGCCTCAGCAAGCTCAACAACGTCGTCAACATGTTCATCGAGGACAGTTTCGTCGACAACATCCGGACCAAGGATCTCGTGGACCTGGGACAGTCCGTCCAGGGCGTGAACGCCGGCCGGATCACCTTCGTCACCGTGCCCACCACCGGCTACGCCGACGACTACGGCAACGAGCAGCCCCGCGTCGACGACATGGCCGCCCTGTTCGAGGCGATCATCGATGACGATCCGCTGCCCGAGGAGCGCAACGCCGACAACACCCCGGTGCCCGAGACCCCCGAATCCGGCAGCGGCACAACCTCACCCGCCGACCCGGACGGCGAGGTGGTCGATGCGGTGGCCACCGAACCCGGCGCGGTCACGGTGCGGGTGTCGAACTCGACCGGCGAATCCGGGCTGGCCAGCAGCGCCGCCGATGTGTTGCAACAACATGGCTTCAACATCGACACCCCCGACGACTATCCCGGCCCGCTGACCTCGACGACGGTGTTCTTCTCACCCGGTAACGAGCAGGCCGCAGCCACCGTGGCGTCGTCGTTCCACAACGCCACCATCGAGCGGGTGACCGGGATGGGCGATGTGGTGCGGGTGGTACTGGGCTCCGATTTCAGCTCGGTGAGCCCGCCCTCTCCGAGCGGATCGTCGGTACAGGTGCACATGGTGCGCGGTACCAGCAGTGAGCAGGCCACCGAACTACCCGAGGATCTGACGGTCACCAACGCAGCGGACACCACCTGCGAATAGTTCGATCCCTCGCGCGCGAAGGGCATTCACCGTTCGTTCACCTGTGACATCGTGACCTTCGGGCCCGGCAACCGTAAGGTAATTACATGCGTACTGCGTATCAAGAACAGCTGTCTTCCTTGACCGTTCAGCTCGGCGAGATGTGTGGCCTGGCGGGCGTGGCAATGGAACGCGCGACCCAGTCCCTGCTGCAGGCCGATCTGGCGCTCGCCGAACAGGTCATCACCGACCATGACCGCATCACCGAGATCAGCGTGCGCGCCGAGGAAGCCGCTTTCATGCTGCTGGCCCTGCAGGGACCGGTTGCCGGAGACCTGCGCGCCATCGTCAGCGGGATCCAGATCGTCGCCGACATCGACCGGATGGGCGCCCTGGCCCTGCACGTCGCCAAGATCGCCCGCCGCCGCCATCCCCAGCACGCGCTGCCCGAGGAAGTCAACGGTTACTTCGCCGAAATGGGCCGCGTGGCAGTCGAATTGAGCCGCAGCGCGCAAGAGGTGCTGGACACCCTCGACCCGGAGAAGGCTGCCCGGATCCGCGAAGAAGACGATGCGATGGACGACCTGCACCGTCACCTGTTCTCGGTGCTGATGGACAAGGACTGGAAGCACGGCGTCACCGCCGCCGTCGACGTGACGTTGCTGAGCCGCTTCTACGAGCGCTTCGCCGACCACGCCGTCGAGGTGGCCCGCCGGGTGATCTTCACCGCCACCGGATCGTTCCCGGAGGACGCGACGTTCGAGGAGCCGCGCTGAGCTCAGCGCTCGCCGGCAACGATCCGCACGCCCTCCTTGCGGGCGGCCAGCAGGTCGCGCAGCACCGTCTCCAGCACCTGCAGATCGGCGTTGCTGTAGCGCTGCAGGAATTCGCACATCCCGCGTTTCATCTCGTCGTGCAGTTCGCGGTGCGCAGCGCTGACCAGCGCGCCGTCGGCGGTGAGCTCCAGCTGGATCTCTTTTCGGTTGCCGGGCACCGGGGTGCGCACCACCAGACCGGCCTCGACCAGGCGCTGCACGTGCTTGGAGACCGTTCCCTTGAGCTGACCGGATTTGCCGGCCAGCCCGACCACGCCCACCGGCCCGTCCGCGATGGCGGCGAGCAGATGCATCGACAGTGTCGGTAGCCCACGCACGGCCTTCTCCAGCCGTTCCGGGCAGCGCTGCACCATGAAATCGCGTTCCGGATCGCCGTCCTCGTCTGCGTCGAACTTGTCGCCGACCGCTCCGATCAACGTGTTGATGGCGTCGATCAGCCCGGACTTGGTTTTCACGGAAACCATATTGCCATCCGCTCGCCGTGGCCGTACATTGTTTCCATAGAAACCATATTCTAGGAAACTATGAGGAGCGCATCATGAAAGCCGCCGTCGTCACCGAATGGGGCCAATCCCCCACCTACACCGACTTCGCCGAGCCGCAAGCCGGGGACGGCACCGTCGCCGCCACCGCCGAAGCCTCGGCACTGACCAACCTGACCAAGGCACTCATCAGCGGAAAGCACTACGCCAGCGGCGAACTCACGCTTCCTGCGATCCCGGGCGTGGACGGTGTGGCCCGACTCGACGACGGGCGCCGGGTCTACACCGGTGCGGTGGCGCCCTACGGCATGATGGCCGAGCGCACCCTGATCAGTGCCCACGGATTGGTCGAGCTACCCGATGGGGTGGATGCCGTCACCGCGGCCGCCGTGCCCAATCCCGGGATATCCGCCTGGGCCGCACTGGAATTCGCCGCCGCCTTGCAGCCGGGCCAGAATGTGCTGGTGCTGGGCGCCACCGGAGTGACCGGATCGATGGCCGTGCAGCTGGCCAAGTCGGTGTTCGGCGCCGGGCGCGTGATCGTCACCGGCCGGAACGAGAGCCGATTGCAGTGGCTGCGCACGGTGGGCGCCGACGAGGCCATCAACCTCGGCGACGCAGACGTCAGCGAGCAGATCAGTGCACTGCACGCCAAGCATCCGTTCGACGCGGTACTGGACTACCTCTGGGGCGATCCGGCCGCCAAAGCCCTTGCCGCACTGGCCGCGAGCCATCCTGCCGCGCACTATCACCGCACCCGGTTCGTCCAGATCGGATCGATGGCCGGAGCCGATATCACGCTGCCGGCCGCGATCCTGCGCGGTACCGGCATCACCATGTCCGGGGTCGGCATCGGCAGCGTGCCGCCCGAGGTGCTGGCGCGGACGCGCAACGAGGCCCTGCCACGGCTGTTCGACATGGTCGCCGCCGGCACCATCGAACTGCGCACGCTCACACGCCCGCTGGCCGAGGTCACCGACGCCTGGACCACCGCGGAGCCGTCCGGCACCCGGGTGGTGCTGACCCCCTAGCGGCTAGCCGAAACGGCCGGAGATGTAATCCTCGGTGGCCTTCTTGGTGGGGTTGGAGAAGATCTTCTCGGTGTCGTCGATCTCGATGAGCTGGCCGGGCTTGCCGGTGGCCTCGAGGTTGAAGAACGCCGTCTGATCGCTGACCCGGGCCGCCTGCTGCATGTTGTGCGTGACKATCACGATGGTGAAGTCCTGCTTCAGCGTCGAGATCAGATCCTCGATCGCCAGCGTGGAGATCGGGTCCAGCGCCGAACACGGCTCATCCATCAGCAGCACATCGGGCTGCACCGCGATCGCGCGGGCGATGCACAGACGCTGCTGCTGACCGCCGGAGAGGCCGCCGCCGGGCTTGTCGAGGCGGTCCTTGACCTCGTTCCACAGGTTGGCACCCTTGAGCGACCGTTCGGTGGTCTCATCGAGGGTCTTCTTGTTGCGGACACCCTGCAGCTTCAGCCCGGCCACCACATTGTCGCGGATCGACATGGTGGGGAACGGGTTCGGCCGCTGGAACACCATGCCGATGGTCTTGCGCACGCCCACCGGGTCGACGCCGGCACCGTAGATGTCGTCACCGTCGAGCAGCACCGAGCCCTTGACGTAGGCGCCCGGGATGACCTCGTGCATGCGGTTCAGGGTGCGCAGCACGGTCGACTTGCCGCAGCCCGAGGGGCCGATGAACGCCGTCACGCTGCGCGGTTCGACCGACAGGGACACGTTCTGCACGGCGTGGAACGCGCCGTAGTAGATGTTGACGTCTTTGAGATCAAGTCGCTTGGCCATGGTTATCTCCTAAACCTGCTAGACCTTTTTCGGGGCAAAGAACTTGGCAATGAATCGCGCACCGACATTGAGCAGCGCGATCAGGACCACCAGGGTGAGCGCAGCGCCCCACAGTCGGTCGGTCGGAACCGGGTTGGCCCCTGCACCCGCCGATGTCTGGTCGAACATCATGCCGGGCAACGAACCCATGAAGCCGCTGAACATGTCGAAGTTCATGGCCTGGGCGTAGCCCACCAGGATCAGCAGCGGTGCGGTCTCACCCATGACACGCGCCAGCGACAGTAGGATGCCGGTGACGATGCCCGACAGCGCGGTCGGCACCACGATGGCCGAGATGGTCTTCCACTTCGGCACGCCGAGTGCATAGCTCGCCTCGCGCAGGTCCATCGGCACGATGCGCAGCATCTCCTCGGTGGCGCGCACGATGACCGGAATCATCAAGAGCACCAAGGCCAGTGACACCGCCAGGCCGGAGCGCTGGAAGCCCAGCGTCGCGACCCACAGCGCGTAGATGAACAGCGCCGCCACGATCGAGGGCACACCGGTGAGGATGTCGACCATGAAGGTGGTCACCTTGCCGAGTCGGGTCCCACCGCCGTATTCCACCAGGTAGATGGCCACGAAGATGCCGATCGGGATGGAGATGATGGCACAGATCAGGGCCTGCAGCAGCGAGCCCACGATGGCGTGATAGGCACCGCCACCGGGTTGAAAGGCCGTCATCCCGGCCTGCGAGTTCGTCCACCAGGTGCTCGACAGCACCACGCCGATGCCCTTGGAGACCACGGTGTAGAGCACCCACACCAGCGGGACGATCGCGACCACCACGGACGCGGTGACCAGGACGGTGGCGAGGCCGTCGGTGAACTTGCGACGTCCGCTGACGCCCTGGAAGGTGGGGGCCTTGATCGGCTGATCCAGCGTTGCGGTCATGATGCGGACCGGTCCTTTCCGGAGACCGCGGCACGGGCCAGCGAGTTCACCACGAACGTGAGGATGAACAGCACCAGGCCGGCGGCGATGTAGGCGCCCGCCTTGTACTGATCGTTGAATTCCGAAGCCGCCGAGGCGATCTTGCTGGCGAAGGTGAAGCCGCCGTCGAACAGCGACCAGCCGAACGCGGTCTGGGTGCCGCGCAAAATGATCAGCAGGGCGATGGTCTCACCGAGTGCACGGCCGAGGCCGAGCATGGCGCCGCTGATGTAGCCGGACATGCCGAACGGCAGCACCGTCGTGCGCACGACCTCCCAGCGGGTGGCGCCCAGCGCCAGCGCGGCCTCGATCTGGCCGCGCGGGGTCTGGACGAACACCTCGCGGGTGACGGCGGTGATGATCGGCAGGATCATCACCGCGAGCACGATGCCTGCTGTGAAGATGGTGCCACCGCCGGCCACCGACGCGTTGCCGGTGGAGAACAGGAACAGCCAGCTCAGGTTCTCGTTGAGCCACACCGCGACCGRCTTGATCGTCGGCGCGAGGACGTACAGGCCCCACACGCCGTAGATGATCGACGGCACCGCAGCCAACAGGTCGACCAGATAGGCCAGCGGGCCCTTGACCCGCTTGTGCGCGTAGTTGGTCAGATAGATCGCGATGCCCAACGCCACCGGCATCGCCAGGACCAGGGCGAAGACCGAGACGAACACCGTGACCTGCAGCAGGTCCAGGATGCCGAAGGACATCGCCGAGGTGTCGGTGGTGATCCAGTTGCCGCCGAAGAGGAAGAAGTTCTGCTCGTTGCGGGTCAGCGCCGGGATCGCCCGCCACAGCAGGAAGATGCCGATCGCGGCGATGATCGCGATGACCAGGACGCCCGATCCGGTGGCGAGCCCGCTGAAGATGCGGTCGCCGGGGCGCACCTTCGAGTTCTTCGACGGGTTCGTCGAGATCGGGGTGGGCTCGGGGAAGGGTGCGGCGAGCGCCTCACCCGACCCCGAGTCTGATGGATTCGGAATAGTCACGGAGCTACCGTCTGAACCCTTCTCGATACCTTTGAATGTCATTCGGTCAGGCACCCATCCTCGCCTCGAATTAGCCGCTACGCCAGTGGACTAGGCAGCCGGCCCGATGGCCTCGATGGAGGTCAGCAGACGCTCCTTGAACTTCTCCGGCAGCGGCACATAGCCGGCCGAGGACAGTCCGGCCTGTCCGTCATTGGCGGCGACGGTCAGGAAGGACTTGACGGCCGCGGCGGTCTCGGCGTCGTAACCGTTCGAGCAGACGACCTCGTAGGTGGCCAGCACCAGCGGGTAGGCGCCTTCTTCGGTGGTGCCGTACAGCGAAGCCAGGTCCAGCGTCAGGTCATTGCCCTCGGCGGCGAACTTGGCGGCGTCGATGGCCTTGCCTGCTGACTCGTCGGTCAGTTCGACCGCGCCCGCACCGGTGTTGATCTGTGCGTAGGACAGGCCGGCCTGATCGGCGAAGCCCTTCTCCACGTAGCCGATGGCACCCGGGGTGGCCTGGACGGCCTGCGCGACACCGGCGGACTTCTGCGCGCCCTCGCCGGCGCCGCCCTGGAACTCGCTGCCGTCGCCCTTGGTCCATGCGCCGGCCGAGGCGGCCTCCAGGTACTTCTGGAAGTTGTCGGTGGTGCCCGAGGAATCCGAGCGGAAGATCGGGGTGATATCGGTGTCGGGCAGGGTCTTGCCCTCGTTCAGTGCGGCGATGGCCGGGTCGTTCCACTTGGCGATCTGGCCCTGGAAGATCTTGGCCAGAGTGTCACCGTTGAGCACCAGTCCGTCGACGCCCTCGACGTTGTAGGCCATCGCGATGGGCCCGAAGACCAGCGGCAGGTTCCACGCCGGGTTGCCACCGCAGCGCTCGGCGGCCTGGGCGGCCTGCTCTTCCTTGATGGCCGAGTCGGAGCCGGCGAAATCGACGTTCTTCGCCACGAACTGCTCGCGGCCCGCACCCGAGCCGGTGGGGTTGTAGGAGAGGTTCTTGCCCTGGCACTTCTGACCCCACACCTGGTTGAACAGGGCGATGGCGTTCTGCTGGGCCGTCGAACCCTCGGCGGTGATGGAGTTCTTGCCGCCGCAGTCCGCGGCGGCCGAGGACGTACCGGAGGCCGAACCGCTCGTGGCGGTGCTGCCGGTGTTGTTGTCGCTGCCGCACGCGGTCAGCGTGAGCGCGGCGACAGCGGTCGCCGACAGGGCCAGGCCGATATTGAGCTTCACGAATCCCACTTTCAGTTGACGGCTTCAGACTCCCCGGCAACGTATGCGGTGGCAGTGGACTGTCAGCGGCCTCAGAATGAACGGGAGGTGAACAGGTACAGCTAGTTCACAGCTGGCGCGGCGTACGCCACATCGGCGCTGTAGACGACAAACCCCAGGCGCCGATAGGTTTTCACCGCGGCGGTGTTGTTGCCCTCGACATACAATGTGACATCGGCCTCAGGCCCCAGCCGCCCGGCGAGATGATGCAGCCCCAGCAAAGTCAATTCGGCGCCGAGACCGCGGCCCTGTGCGTCCGGATCCACGCCGACGACATAGACCTCGCCGAGGCTCCGGGAGTGGACCTTCGTCCAGTGAAAGCCCAACAACGTCGGCCCTTCGAAGGCCAGGAACAGTCCGGCGGGATCGAACCAGGATTCGGCGCGCCGCTCATCGATGTCGGCCCCGGTCCAGCCGCCCTGCTCGGGATGCCAGGAGAAGGCCGCGTTGTTGACGCGCAGCAACTCGGCGTCGTCCTGCGGCCCGGCATAGGTGCGGATCTCGTGGTGCCCCACGATCTCCGGCAGGTCCGACAACGAACGCCGCATCTGGAGTAACTCCCGTACCGGCTGCAGCCCAAGTGCGGAGGCCAATGCCCGGGCGGGCGCCAGATCTCCGTGCGCCCAGATCCGGGTCTGCGGGCCGCCCTCGGCGAGTCCGGTGCGGATCAACTCGGTCCCGATGCCGCGGCGGCGGGCGTCGGGATGAACCACCGCCTCGGCCATCTCGGAACCGAGGTTCAGATAACCGACCACCGTGTCCCCGTCCAGGGCCAGCAGGTGACGGGTGTCGTCGCGGCTCAGCTCACGCAGCACCTGATCGCCGACCGGTGCCACCCCGTCCAGCGCGGTGGCCGCGGTGACGATGTCGGTGATCCGGGCCCGATCATCAGCGGAAAGCCCGGTGCGCCATTCGATCACTGGCTGTGCAGTGGGCCGAACGAGCCTGCGGTCGAACCGAAGTCGGATTCGCCGAGGTCCCCGTCGAGCTCACCGTCGTACTCGTCGTCCTCATCGAGCTCATCGACGGCCGGTGCCGGCGTGCGCCCACGCGCAGGCCGCACGGCCTTGTAGCCGACGTTGCGGACGGTGCCGATCAGCGATTCGTACTCGGGCCCGAGTTTGGCGCGCAGACGTCGCACGTGCACGTCGACGGTGCGGGTGCCGCCGAAGAAGTCGTATCCCCAGACCTCCTGCAGCAGCTGGGCGCGGGTGAACACCCGGCCGGCGTGCTGCGCGAGGTACTTGAGGAGCTCGAACTCCTTGTAGGTCAGGTCAAGCGGGCGGCCACGCAGCCGCGCGGTGTAGGTGCCTTCGTCGATGACGAGCTCGCCGAGCGTCACCTTGCCGACGCTCTCCTGGTCGGCGACCCCGCCGCGGCGACCGATCAGCAGCCGCAGCCGGGCATCGATCTCGGCGGGCCCGGTGCCGGGCAGCAGGATCTCGTCGAGACCCCATTCCACGTTGACGGCGACCAGCCCGCCTTCGTTGACCACGGCCACCACGGGAACCGAGGTCCCGGTGGTGCCCAGCAGGCGGCACAGGCCACGCGCAGCGGCCAGGTCGGTGCGGGCATCGACGATCGCTATATCCGCGGTTCCGGCTTCGAGCAGGGAGGACACTTCGGTCGGTGCCGTCCGTACGTTGTGCGCCAGCAGCGACAGGGAAGGCAGCACGGTGTCCGGGTGCGGGTCAACGGTCAGAAGTAGAAGTTCCAAAATGTCCTCCCGAGTCCTGGATCGTCCCCGGGACATCGGTGTCGGAGGTCATCTTCCAGATTCATGGTTGACACGTGGCCGTTACGACCGACGATCGCATAACAATACCGTGCTACCTGCTGGTTAGCAGACCCGAACCGGCGGGTGTCGGTCCGGCGACCCGGTGGGTGCGACAGAATGACCGGGTGCGCAAGCTGCTGACCGGTGTCCTCGCGACCATTCTCGCGGTGATTCTGGGCGGCGTGGGAACGGATTTCGGTGCGGCCATCTACGCCGAATACCGGTTGGCGCGCAGCGTGCGCACCGCCGCGCAGCTGCATTTCGACCCGTGGGCCAGCATCCTGGGGTTCCCGTTCATCACCCAGGCACGCGCGCACCACTACCGCGAGATCGAGATCCGGGCCAACGGYGTCGAGCACCCGGTGACCGGCAGGGTGTCGCTGGAGGCCACGCTGCACTCGATCGATCTCACGGACTCGACCTGGCTGATCGGCCCGGACGCCAAGCTGCCGGTCGACATCGCCGAGAGCCGGATCATCATCGACTCGACCCACGTCGGGAAGTTCATGGGCATCAAGGACCTGCTGGTCGAGGCGCCGCAGCGGGAGAGCAACGACGCCACCGGCGGCACCACCGAATCCGGTATCTCCAGCGGCAACGGACTGATCTTCACCGGAACCCCGACGGCCGCGGACTTCCACGAGCGGGTGAGCGTGGCGGTGGACCTGACGACCGGCGATGCCGACGGCAGCACGCTGGTCATGACCGCGACCGGGGTGCTGACCGGCCCCGGCACCGCCGACGAGCCGGTGCCCGAGGACAAGACCGCCGCGGTGCTGAAGGCCTTCAGTAACCGCATTCCGGGCCAGCGGCTGCCGTTCGGCCTGACGCCCACGACGGCAGGCGCCCGCGGATCCGACATCATCGTCGAGGGCATCGCCGAGGGACTAACCGTGCGCCTGGACGAGTTCAGACAGTCATGAACACTTCGCTGACGCTCGTCATCGTGATCGTCATCGCGGTGCTCGGCCTCGGGTACCTGGTGGGCAAGCTGATCACGCTGCGCTCGGGGATGATCCGGGCCGCAGCCGAGGCCTCCGATATCGACACCAGCGGACTCGGCCTGTCCAGCACCGGTCCGACCATCCTGCATTTCAGCGCGACGTGGTGCGGACCCTGTGCGGCGGTGCGCCGGGTGGTCGACCAGGTATGCGACGAACTGCCCGCAGTGGCCCATGTGGAGATCGACATGGACGAAAATCCCGAAGCCGCACGGCGGCTTTCGGTGCTGTCGCTGCCGACCACCATCATCTTCGACGGCGACGGGCGTCCGCGGTACCGGACCACCGGCGTCCCGAAAGCCGCTGACCTGCGCTCGGCGCTCGAACCGCTATTGGCTTGATGCCGGTGCCTACGGGTATTGTGTGCGTCGTGACCGCCCGTCTTGAGCTGCTGCTCACCAAACGCCGCGCAGTTGATCTGTGCCGCACCGCGGGTTGTTGCTGTTGTTGTCGTAGCTGCTGATAGCCGCGCCCTCATCTTGGTGCGCCGCTTCCCAGGCGCCTTCGTGGCCTGCCAGTCCAGCCCAGCCAAGCAACAGGAGCATTCACATGTCAGCCAATACCGGGGCCATTGCCCAGGACCAGGTCGACGTCCGCGGACCCCGCTTCGTCGCCTGGATCACCACCGCCGTGCTGATCGTCACCCTGCTGGTCTCGACGGCCAGCGTGCCCGCGGCCGCCGTCATCCTGGGTCTGCAGACGATCGTCTTCGCCGTCGGTGCCGCACTGGGACCGCGCCGGCATCCCTACGGCGCGGTGTTCGCGGCGCTCGTCGCACCGCGGCTGAGCCCCGTCACCGAGCGTGAACCGGTCGCTCCGCTGAAGTTCGCCCAGCTGGTCGGATTCGTCTTCGGCGCCGTCGGGACCGTCGGTTTTGCGCTCGGCGCGCCGCTGGTCGGTCTCATCGCCACCGGCTTCGCACTGTTCGCCGCATTTCTCAACGCCGCCTTCGGCATCTGCCTGGGCTGCCAGATCTACCCGCTCGTCGCGCGGTTCCGCCGCGTTCCCGCCTGACCTTCACGCACCACACAACCGAAAGGAACCACTTCATGGCACGCTCCGACGTCCTGGTCTCCACCGACTGGGCCGAGAGCAATCTCGACGCGCCGAAGACGGTCTTCGTCGAGGTCGACGAGGACACGTCCGCCTACGAGGGCGGCCACATCCAGGGTGCGGTGCGCCTGGACTGGAAGACCGAGCTGCAGGATCAGGTGAAGCGCGACTTCGTCGACCAGCAGCAGTTCTCGAAGCTGTTGTCCGACAAGGGCATCGCCAATGACGACACCGTGATCCTTTACGGCGGCAACAACAACTGGTTCGCCGCCTACGCCTACTGGTACTTCAAGCTCTACGGGCACGAGGACGTCAAGCTGCTCGACGGCGGACGCAAGAAGTGGGAGCTCGACGGCCGCCCCCTGGTCACCGAGGTGCCCGAGCGGGCCGCGACGTCATATTCGGCCAAGGCGCCCAATAACGACATCCGCGCCTTCCGCGACGAGGTCATCGCCGCGATCGGTGAGAAGAACCTGGTCGATGTCCGCTCCCCCGACGAGTTCTCCGGCAAGATCCTGGCCCCGGCGCACCTGCCGCAGGAGCAGAGCCAGCGCGCCGGCCACATCCCCACCGCCATCAGCGTGCCGTGGAGCAAGGCGGCCAACGAGGACGGCACCTTCAAGTCCGACGAGGACCTGGCCAAGCTGTACGCCGAGGCCGGCCTGGACGGCGACAAGCTGACCATCGCCTACTGCCGCATCGGGGAGCGCTCGTCGCACACCTGGTTCGTGCTGCAGGAGCTGCTGGGTCACAAGAACGTCAAGAACTACGACGGTAGTTGGACGGAATACGGTTCCCTGGTGGGAGCCCCGATCGAGTTGGGAAGTTGATATGTGCTCTGCACCCAAGCAAGGACTGACGTTGCCCGCCGGCGTCGACCTGGAGAAGGAAACGGTCATCACCGGCCGTGTCGTGGACGGCTCGGGCCAGACGGTCGGCGGCGCGTTCGTGCGCCTGCTGGACGGCTCCGACGAGTTCACCGCCGAGGTCGTCGCGTCGGCCACCGGTGACTTCCGGTTCTTCGCGGCCCCGGGCAACTGGACGCTGCGGGCGCTGTCCCCCGCCGGCAACGGCGATGCCAGCATCGCCCCGACCGGTGCCGGCATCCACGAGATCGACGTCAAGGTCGCGTAGTCACTCCACCGGTCACCGCGCTCGGGCCTCGACTCGAGCGCGGTGACCTCTGGCGGTTAGGATCATCCCGTGGTTCTGTTCTTCGAATTCCTGCTCGTGGTGGCCGTCGTCGTCATCACCTGGTTTGCGCTGTACGCCGTCTATCGGCTCGTCACCGACGAGGGGTGAGCTCCGACAGCGACGCAGCGGTTCCCGGCTCGGGTGACCGGGCGGTGGCCTCTGCGCTTGAACGGGCCAAGATCACCGCGGCCCGCAACATCCCGGCCTTCGACGATCTGCCGATCGCCGCGGACACCGCGAATCTGCGCGCGGGTGCGGACCTCAACCCCGCGCTGCTGGCCCTGCTGCCGCTCGTCGGCGTGTGGCGCGGTGAGGGCGAGGGCCGCGATGCCGACGGTGACTACCGGTTCGGCCAGCAGATCATCGTCTCCCATGACGGCGGCGACTATTTGAACTGGGATTCGCGGTCCTGGCGGCTGAACGCCGACGGCGAGTTCGCGGCCCCCGACCTCCGCGAGACCGGCTACTGGCGGTTCGTCAACGACCCCGCCGATCTCGACGAGACCCAGGCCATCGAGCTGCTGCTCGCCCACTCCGCCGGCTACGTCGAACTGTTCTACGGCAGTCCGCTCAACCAGGCATCCTGGGAGCTGGCCACCGACGCCCTGGCGCGCAGCAAGTCCGGCGTGCTGGTGGGCGGCGCCAAGCGCCTCTACGGCATCGTTGAGGGCGGCGACCTCGCCTATGTCGAAGAGCGGGTGGACGCCGACGGCGGCCTCGTGCCGCATCTGTCGGCTCGGCTGGTCCGCTTCATCGGCTGACACCCACGCCACGACGGGCACCGAGCTCGCTGACCGACCCCAGACATGGAGCAGCCCCCGAGCCGTTCGTCTTGGTTGGACCAACCAAGGGCTCGGGGGCCGGGTGGCTGCTTGGAATTCGCCAGCGCTCGCAGGATGCACGATGCGCGTGTGCGAAAGAGCCAAGAGACCCATCACACTCCTGGTGCTGCTAGCTAGCAGCCACCTCACTTGTCCGTATGTCACTCAATTTCTCGGACCACCTCCTCTCCTGTGTACGAGCGACCGTACTCCCGGAACCGTGACCCGACAACCGATTTAGCGCGACATCGCGAGGTCCACCAGACGGGCCAGCTCGCCCGCGGCCGGCGCCGGCCGCAACGCCACACCGTCGAGGGTGTGCACCCGCGCACCCAGCGTCACCGCGGAGACCAGCCAAACCCCTTGGGCAGCAAGGAGATCCGCGACGGTCAGCGCGCGGTAGGCGCTGCGCGGCGCGATCGCGAACAGCGCGCCGACGGTGGTGCCCGCCAGGATCGGCAGGCTCGGCGGCGGGCTGAGCAGAATTTCGCTCTGCGCGATCACCACCGATGAGCGCGGTCCTTCCAGCACCGCCCCGTCGTCATCGACGAAGATCGCGTCACCGGCGCCGCGGCGCGACGCCTCCCGCAGGGCGGCGACATTGAGGGCGTAGGACAGCGATTTCGCGCCCGTCAGCGCACCGCGCGGCCCGGGATTCAGCGTGACCGCGGCCAGTCCGTCCCGGCGGGCGGCAACAGCGCGGGCGGGCACCGCGGACACCGCCACGAACGACGCCCCCCGCCCGTACAGCAGCCGCAGCACGCCGTCGGCAATACCGCCCCAGTGCGCCGCCGCGACATCCACCGCCGCACGCCAGCGGGCCGGGTCCGGGCGGGGCAGCCCGGCGATCGCGGCGGAGCGGTCCAGCCGCGCCAGATGGGCGTCCAGCAGGCATGGCCGGCCGTCCCGCAACAGCGTGGTCTCGAAGACACCGTCACCGCGGGTGAGCACCGGGTCGACGGCCCGCACCAGCGGTGTGGACGGGTCGTGCCGGACGCCGTCGAGATCCACCACGACGTCCGCGGATCGGGCCACCATGGGGCAGAGCGTAACCGCCGTAGCATTGGCGGTATGTCCGCAGTTCCCGCACCAGAAACAGGACCAGACGCCGGCGCGGTCTGGCATTTCGGCGACCCGTTCGGCGAGCAACGAGCCGCGGAGGGGGCCGCCGTGGTGGTGGACCGCTCGCACCGCGCGGTCCTGCAACTGACCGGAGCGGGGCGGCGCAGCTGGCTGCACACCATCTCCAGCCAGCACGTCAGCGACCTGCCCGACGGCGTCGTCGTCGAGAATCTGAGCCTGGACGGTCAGGGTCGTGTCGAAGATCACTGGATCCAGACCGAGCTCGACGGGATCACCGTGCTGGACACCGAACCGTGGCGTGGTGAACCGCTGCTGGGCTTCCTGCGCAAGATGATCTTCTGGGCCGACGTCACCGTCGACCCCGCCGACCTCGCGGTGCTCACGCTGCTGGGACCCGGACTGTCCGAACCCCGGGTGCTGACCGCTCTCGGGGTCGAGGCGCTGCCGGCTCCGTGGACCGCGGTGGCGCTGCCCGCGGGCGGATTCCTGCGCGGCACCTACCCCGGTGAATACGACGTGCTGGTGCCGCGGTCCACCAAGGACGGCTGGATCGATGCGCTGATCGCCGCGGGGGTCACCAGGGCCGGCGTGTGGGCCTATGAGGCGCACCGGGTGGCCGCCGCCCGCCCGCGACTCGGCGTCGACACCGATGAGCGCACCATTCCGCACGAGATCGGCTGGATCGGCGGGCCCGGCGTGGGCGCGGTGCACCTGGACAAGGGCTGCTACCGCGGCCAGGAGACCGTCGCGCGCGTACACAACCTCGGAAAACCGCCCCGCATGCTGGTGCTGGTGCACCTGGACGGGTCCGCGGACCGACCGGCGACCGGCGATCCACTGCTGGCCGGGGGACGGGCGGTGGGCCGGCTGGGCTCCGTCGTCGACCACATCGACGACGGTCCGATCGCTCTGGCGCTGGTGAAACGAACCCTGCCGGTCGACACCGAACTGACCACCGGAGGCGAGTCGGCGGTGGCCGCCGTCATCGACGCGGACTCGGTCCCGGACGTCGACGGCGTCGGCGCGGGGCGCCTCGCGGTGGAGCGACTGCGCAGCGGAGGCGGTTAGAACCGCGGCAAGGAAGGGCCTACCAGCGGCCCGCCGCGGGGCACGGTAAAGTGTTGGCAGGACAATTAGACACACACAGATCGGAGCCGCCTGCACGTCGGGCCGCTCCGTTATTGCGCGAGGGGGTCCCAATGGGCCGCGGCCGAGCTAAGGCAAAGCAGACCAAGGTTGCTCGTGACCTGAAATACAACACGCCGGAGACTGACTTCGAGCGGCTTCAGCGCGAGCTGTCCAACAGCAGCGCGGCCGACGACTTCAAGGGCAGCTCCGACGATTTCGCGGGCCCCGCGGACCGTTATGCCGACGAGGACGACTGGCGGCGCTGACCGCCCCGGCGGCGCGCCGCGCGTTCCCTCAGAACCGCGGGTGCTGCCCGACGAGCTGAGCTCGCACCCCATCCTTCGTACCCTTTGCGACGGTTCCGACCGTCCAGCAGGCGAGGTGGCGCGCGGTCAGAATCGCCAACGCGCGGTCGGTGTCCTCCGGCGCGACGATGGCGACCATGCCGACGCCCATGTTGAACGTCTTCTCCATCTCGGCGCGCTCGATGCGTCCGCGCTGGGCGATCATGCCGAACACGGGTGCGGGCGTCCAGGTGCCGCGATCCACCTCGGCCACCAGGCCGGGCGGGATGATGCGTTCCAGGTTGCCGGCGAACCCGCCGCCGGTGACGTGGCAGAAGGTCCGCACATGGGTCTCGGCGGCCAGCGCCAGGCAGTCCTTGGCGTAGATGTAGGTCGGCTCCAGCAGTTCCTCGCCGAGGGTGCGGCCGAACTCCTCGACATGACCTGACAGGTCCATCCGGTCGATCTCCAGCAGCACCTTGCGGGCCAGCGAGTAACCGTTGGAATGCAGACCGGTCGAAGCCATCGCGATGATCACGTCACCGGGCTTGACCCGTTCCGGGCCCAGCACGTCGTCGGCCTCCACGACACCGACGCCGGTGGCCGAGATGTCGTAGTGGTCGGGTTCCATCAGCCCGGGATGCTCGGCGGTCTCGCCGCCCAGCAGGGCGCACCCGGCGAGCACGCACCCGTCGGCGATACCCGACACGATCGCGGCGACCCGCTCCGGCACGGTGCGGCCGACGGCGATGTAGTCCTGCAGGAACAGCGGCTCGGCGCCACACACCACCAGGTCATCGACCACCATGGCGACCAGGTCCAGCCCGACGGTGTCGTGCTTGTCCATCGCCTGGGCGATGGCCAGCTTGGTGCCGACGCCGTCCGTGGAGGACGCCAGCAGCGGCTCGCGGTAGCCGTCGCGCAGCGCGAACAGCCCGGCGAACCCGCCGAGGCCACCACGGACCTCGGGCCGGGTGGCCTTCTTGGCGAGGGGTTTGAACAACTCGACGGCACGATCGCCCGCCTCGATATCCACTCCGGCGGTTGCATACGAGATGCCGTGTTGTTCGGCGCGGCCTTTACCCATGGTCACCGGCTCGCCAGTCGAAACTCGCTCATCGGGCCCAAGGTTACCGGTCGCACACCCCAACCACTGCATGGGCGGTGACCTCATCGCATTCAGCCGACTGCTTCCGCGCATGCCCGCGCTGTGACAGCGTGTCCGGTCATGACACCAATTCGCTCATTGTCGCTGGCTGCCGTCGTGTCCGCGGCGGTGTGCTGCCTGCCCGCCGCCGGGGTCGCGTCCGCCACACCCAGCATCGGGGTCGAGGCGCGGATCCTGTCCCAGTCCACCCTGGACGGGCAGGACTTCATCACCAAGGAACTCACGATCGCCCCTGGCGGGAGCACCGGCTGGCACTGGCATCCGGGCCAGGTGTACGGCGTCATCCGGGCCGGCACGCTCACTCATTACGGCTCGGACTGCGAAGTCGACGGCGTCTACCCCACCGGCGGAACCATCACCGAGCAGAGCGGGACCGGCTACATCCACCTCGGCCGCAACCTCGGGCCCGACCCACTGGTGATGTGGGTCGGCTACATCGATCCGGCCGGTTCCCCGCAGGCCAACCCGGTACCGAACCCGGGCTGCCCGTTTGAGTGAGGCCATCTGCGGTCATCCAGGGACCTGTCGGCTCCGAATACGTCATGAGAGCCCATCATGAATCGGAGGACCCGTGCCGGACACGAACCCACGCTGCTTGGTCACGGGAGCAACGGGATACATCGGCGGGCATCTGGTGCCTGCGCTGCTGGAGCGTGGCTACTCGGTGCGGGCGCTGGCCCGGACCCCAGCGAAACTGGACGACCGTCCCTGGCGTGACCGCATCGAGGTGGCGCGCGGCGATCTCGGTGACCCCGACTCGCTGACCGCGGCGTTCGAGGGCACCGACGTCGTCTACTACCTGGTGCACTCCATGGGCACCTCCAAGGACTTCGTCGCCGAGGAGGAACGCTCGGCACACAACGTGGTGGCGGCCGCCAAGCGCGCCGGTGTGCGCCGCATCGTCTACCTCAGTGGCCTGCACCCCGAGGGCACCGAACTGTCCCGCCACCTCAAGTCCCGCGCACTGGTCGGCCAGATCCTCATCGATTCGGGCATCGAGACGGTGGTGTTGCAGGCGGGCATCGTGATCGGGTCGGGTTCGGCGTCGTTCGAGATGATCCGGCACCTCACCGACCGGTTGCCCGCGATGACGACACCGAAGTGGGTGCACAACAAGATCCAGCCGATCGGGGTCGATGACGCGCTGCACTATCTCGCCGAGGCCGCGACCGCACCGGTTCCGGAGTCGCGGACCTGGGACATCGGTGGGCCCGACGTGATGGAGTACGGCGCGGCCATGCAGGGCTACGCCGATATCGCCGGCCTGCGCCCCCGGGTGATCGTGGTGCTGCCGTTCCTGACGCCCACGATCGCGAGCTGGTGGGTCGGGCTGGTCACGCCGATCCCGTCGGGCCTGGCCCGGCCGCTGGTCGAGTCGCTGGAATGCGATGCGGTGATGCACGAGCACGACATCGACGGGGTGATCGCTCCCCCGGGCGGCGGCCTGACCAGCTACCGGGACGCGGTGCGCGAGGCGCTGGCCCAGGACGGCACGGGCGCCCGCGGCGGCAAGCGCCACCTGCTGCGGTTCAGCTCGGCGGCACCCGAGTAGGCAGGGACGCCACGACGGCGGTGCCGTCAGGGACGCCGTAGCGCGTCGGCGTTGTCGCCGCCGGCCTTGACCGACTCCAGCGGAAGGCCGTTGCGCGCGGCGTTGGCCAGCATGTGCTCGATCACGTTCTTGCCGAGTGCGGTCTCGCCGGGCAGCTCGATCGGGTAATTGCCGTCGAAGCAGGCCGAGCACAGCCGGGTGGCCGGTTGTTCGGTCGCCGCGATCATGCCGTGATGGCTGATGTAGCCGAGGGTGTCGGCGCCGATCGCCCGCCGGACGCCTTCGAGCATCTCGTCCTCATCGGCGGAGTTGCTGGCCGAGTTGGCGATCAGTTCGGCCGGGGTGGCGAAGTCGATGCCGTAGAAGCACGGCCACTTCACCGGCGGGGACGCGATCCGCACGTGTACCTCGAGCGCACCCGCCTCGCGGAGCATCCGGATGAGCGCGCGCTGGGTGTTGCCGCGCACGATCGAATCGTCGACGACGACGAGCCGCTTACCGCGGATGACCTCTTTGAGCGGGTTCAGCTTCAGCCGGATGCCCAGCTGGCGGATGGTCTGTGAGGGCTGGATGAAGGTGCGGCCGACGTAGGCGTTCTTCATCAGGCCCTGGCCGTACGGGATGCCCGAACCCTGCGCGTAGCCGACCGCGGCCGGGATGCCCGATTCCGGCACACCGATCACCAGATCGGCCTCCACCGGATTCTCGGCGGCCAGCCGCCGTCCGATGTCGACGCGGGTGGCGTGCACCGAGCGGCCGCCGATGATGCTGTCCGGGCGGGCCAGGTAGACGTATTCGAAGACGCAGCCCTTGGGGGTGGGGTTGGCGAAGCGGGTGGAACGCACGCCGTCGGCGTCGATGGCCAGCAGCTCACCGGGTTCGATGTCGCGGACGAACGAGGCGCCCACGATGTCCAGGGCGGCGGTCTCGGAGGCGACCACCCAGCCGCGGTCCAGCCGGCCCAGCGACAGCGGACGCACACCGTGCGGGTCACGGGCCGCGTAGAGGGTGTTCTCGTCCATGAACGTCAGGCAGAACGCGCCACGCACGGTGGGCAGCAGTTCCAGTGCGGCCTGCTCCAGCGTGGAGTCGGCGGCGCCGTGTGCCAGCAGCGCGCCCAGGATGTCGGAGTCGGTGGTGGCGGCCGGCGCGCCACGGGTCTCGATCAGACCCGCGTCGCGGGCCCGGGTGGCCAGTTCGGCGGTGTTGACCAGATTGCCGTTGTGGCCCAGAGCCACCCCGGTGCCTGCGGCGGTGTTGCGGAAGACGGGCTGGGCGTTCTCCCAGGTGGTCGATCCGGTGGTGGAATAGCGGCAGTGCCCAACCGCGACGTGGCCGTGCATGGCGGCCAGTGTCTGCTCGTCGAACACCTGACTGACCAGACCGAGATCCTTGAACACCAGCACCTGGGAGCCGTCGGCGACGGCGATGCCGGCCGCCTCCTGGCCACGGTGCTGTAGCGCATAGAGTCCGTAATAGGTGAGCTTGGCCACATCCTCGCCCGGAGCCCAGACGCCGAAGACGCCGCATTCCTCTTTTGGCTCGTTCTCTTCCGGCTCGACAGGCGCGAAGGTCACGATGGCTGCTCCCTGGGGGCTGTGGGTGACGCGGCCCAGTCTACGGTCATCCGACCCCAATAACTCAATCGGACGCCGGTTTTCGTCGTCACATCACCCAACCTCCGCAGCGGGGGTCCGCATTCCCGCCGACTACCGTGGGGCGTCGTGTGGCATCCAGTGACGCGCGTCGCATTCCGGTTCTGCTTCCTGTACTTCGGTTTGTTCTGCCTGTGGTTCGCCCAGATCACCTTCGCATTCGCCGGCATCATCGCGCTCTGGCTGCCCTCCGGGGCGGTCATGTGGCAGATGCTGCTGACCGCGCCGGTCACCGACTGGGTGGGGCGCACGCTGTTCGGGGTCGACGCGGCGCTGCGTCCCGGCTCGGGCAGCGGGGACCAGGCCGCGATCTGGGTGTCCATCGCCTGTCTGCTGCTGATCGCGCTCATCGGTGCCGCGGTGTGGTCGGTGCTGGACCGGCGGCGTACCGAGTACACCCGGCTGGCGGTCTGGTTCACCGTGTTCCTGCGCCTGTGCCTGGGCGGGCAGATGCTGTTCTACGGTTTCGCGAAGCTCATCCCCACCCAGATGCCCGCGCCGCCGCTGGCGGCCCTGCTGCAGCCCTTCGGGCAGTTCAGCCCGATGTCGGTGCTGTGGCTGCAGGTCGGCAGTTCACATCCCTACGAGATGGCGCTGGGCGCGGTCGAGGTCGCCGCGGGACTGCTGCTGTTCTGGCCCCGGACCGCGGTGCTGGGTGCGCTGCTCAGCCTGCTGAGCATGGGCCAGGTGTTCCTGATGAACATGGCCTTCGACGTGCCGGTGAAGATCTTGTCGTCCCACCTGCTGCTGATCAGCCTGGTCCTGCTCGCGCCGCATCTACGTCGGATAGCCGATACTCTTGTGCTGCAACGTCATTCGGAACCGCTGCACACACCGCGACTGTTCACCGGGCAGCGCGCCAATCGAATCGCGACAGCCGCGCAGGTGGGTCTGGGCATCTGGGTCAGCATCGGTCTCGCGGTCGTGGGCTGGCAATCCTGGCATGAATACGGCGACGGCCGGCCCAAGCCGCAGCTGTACGGCATCTGGGCGGTCACCGAGTTCAGCGTCGAGGGGCGGGTGTCGCCCCCGCTGACCACCGATCGGTTCCGATGGAGTCACCTGGTCGTCGACCGGCCCGGGTTGATCACCTTCCAGCTCATGGACGGCACCCTGCGGGATGCGCCCGCCCAGATCGACGCCGGCCACGTCACGATCACCGCGCCGTTGCCGCTGCCCGACGGGAAGACCGCTGCGGTACCGGACCCGACGCCGTTCGCCGATTTCAGCGTCGAACAGCCCGCACCGGACCGCCTCGAGTTGACCGGGCGCCTGGAGGGCCGCTCCGTCGACATCACGCTGCACGAGGTCGACCTGTCGAGTTTCACCCTGCGCAACCGCGGGTTCCACTGGGTGCAGGAGTACCCGTACTTCCGCTAGGAATCCAGGTCCACCAACGGCAACCAGTGCGAAATCTCGGCGGCACGCGATCCGGACAGATGCAGCGCCGGGGCGTCGATCCCGATCAGCCCGGTGACCAGCAGCAGCCAGGTGCGCGGATCGGTTTCCACGACATTGGGCGGAGTGCCCCGGGTATGGCGGGGGCCTTCGATGCACTGCACCGCCACGAAGGGCGGCACCCGCACCTCGACGCTCGCACCCGGCGCCATCGCGGCCAGCGTGCGCGCGGTGAGGCGCACCGCGGCGGCCAGTTCATCGCGCGCCGGTTCCGCGGTGGAATCGTCGCGCAGCCACTCCCCCACCGCGAGCACCGCGGCGCGTGTCTCTGCCGGATCCGCAGTACGACGGGCCATCATCGGTTTAGTGTCGCAAAGTGGCTGTCGTCGACCGTCCGGCACCGCCGTACAAGACGGTCGGCGCCATCGCTCTGATCGTGCTGACGATCGGCGCCGCGCTGATCTGGGGGCAGTTCCGAGGCGATTTCCGCTCGCGCACAGATCTCACCCTGATATCGCCGCGGGCCGGGCTGGTCGTCGATCCGGGATCCAAGGTGACGCTCAACGGTGTGGAGATCGGCCGGGTCGGCGAGATCGCGGCGACCAGCATCGCGGGCACTCCGCATGCGCGGCTGACGCTGCAGGTCGAACCGAGGTATCTGCACCTCATCCCGGCCAACGTCGGCGCCGACATCAACGCCAGCACCGTGTTCGGCAACAAGTACATCGCGCTGCGATCACCGGAAAACCCTTCCCCACAGCGCATATCAGCCGGCAGCGAGATCACCGCCAGCTGGGTGAGCACGGAGTTCAACACGCTTTTCGAGACGATCATGGCCATCTCGGAGCGGGTGGACCCGGTGCAGCTGAACCAGACCCTGACCGCCGCGGCGCAGGCGCTCGGCGGGATGGGCACCGCGTTCGGTGAGTCACTGACCGACGCCAACGCCATCCTGGAACGCTTCAACGCTCAGATGCCGCAGTTCCGCCGCGATGTGCGGGGCCTGGCCGAACTCGCCGACATCTACGCCGACGCCGCACCCGGCCTCTTCGACGGACTCGCGGCAGCGGCGTTGACCGCAGGCACGCTGCACGATGAGCGCGGCGCGGTCGACGATGCACTCTTGTCGGCCATCGGATTCAGTGGCACCGCCGGCGAGATCCTGGACCGCGGCGGGCCGTATCTGGGCCGTGCTGCCCAGGATCTGGTGCCCACCTCGAAACTCTTCGACTACTACAGCCCGCAACTGCTGTGCACCATCCGCAACTACTACGACGCCGCCCCGTTGATGGCCGAGGTGTTCGGCGGTGACAACGGGTACTCGCTGGCGTCGGCGGGCACGATCTTCGGCGCGGGCGTGCCCAATACCTATGTGTTCCCGGACAATTTGCCGCGGGTGAATGCCCGCGGCGGGCCGGGCGGACGGCCGGGTTGCTGGCAGAAGATCACCCGGGAACTGTGGCCTGCGCCGTATCTGGTGATGGACACCGGGTTGTCGATCGCGCCCTACAACCACTTCGAGCTGGGTCAGCCGATCTTCACCGATTATGTGTGGGGCCGCCAGGTCGGCGCGCCCACCATCAATCCCTGAGGCCTTGACCTCAACGACCATTGAGGTCCTACCGTGACCCTATGGCCATGAAACCGCACGAAATCGCCTTCCTGAACCAGGCCGACCTCGGCCGCCTCGCCACCGTTCAGCGCAACGGCACACCCCAGAACAGCCCGGTCGGTTTCAGCTACAACGCCGATCTGGGCACCATCGACATCGCCGGGTTCCACATGTCCGACAGTCAGAAGTGGCGCAACATCGCACACCATCCGAAGGTGGCGTTCGTGGTGGACGACATCGCCTCCCGTGATCCGTGGCGGGTGCGCTGCCTGGAGATTCGGGGCACTGCCGAGCAGGCCTGGGTAGCAGCGGCCGTGGGCAAGTCCGGCGACGAACTCGACACCGGCATCATCAGGATCACGCCCACCCGCATCATCAGCTTCGGCATCGACGACCTGGACACCGACCCGCACGAGCTGGTGCCCGATATCCGGGACGTCTAGGTCTCGGGGCCGTCGACGCCGGCCTTGCTGTCCAGGTCGTCGCGGATCCGATCGGTGTCGGCCGGTGTCCAACCGTCCGGGGCGGCGACGGCCACCAGACCGTCGAGCACGGTGTCGGAGTAGTTGTGCCCGTGCCCTTCCGGCACTCCGGCCGCATTGGTCATATCGGCACCCACCTGCCAGAAGGTGACGATCGGGTACCAGCGCATGGATGCGGTCCGGTCGGTTCCCGGTGGTTCGCGCAGCCAATCGGGCCGGGAGAACAACAGATTCGGTGACCACCAGACGATGGGGTCCGACGCGTGCTGCAGGAACAGCACCCGGGTACCGTCCCAGGGCGGGGCGGCGACCCGCTGCACATCGGCCGGATCGGCGGCCTGCGAGAAGCGCACCGTGCTGCCGTTGTCGTAGCGCGGCTCGACCTCCGGCGTGCCCGGGTCGCGGCGCAGCACCAGCCCGCTCCACAACGAACTCTCGTGCGGCGGACCGACCCACAGCACCCCGGAGAAGTCCATCTCCGCGATATCGGGCAGCCAGCCGAACGCGCCCTGGCCGGCGTAGGAGCCCAGACTCTCGCCGTACAGCACCAGTTTCGGCCGGTCGTTCTCGGGCAACTCCGACCATCGCTGATGGATACCGTCGATCATCATCCGTGCCGATTCGATCGACTTCTGCCGGTCACCGAGGAACGAAATCCAGCTCGGCAGATAGGAATACTGCATGCCGACCAGCGCGGTGTCCCCGTTGTACATGGACTCCACGGCCCTCGCGGCCACCGGATTCACCCAGCCGGTGCCCGTCGTGGGGATGATGACGAGCAGTTCGCGGTCGAACGCCCCGGTGCGTTCCAGTTCGCTGAGCAGCACCGCCATTCGGCTCTCGTCGGTGTCGGCGGTCTGCAGCCCGGCGTACACCCGGATCGGCTCCAACGCGGGCGCACCGTTGAGCCGGGTCAGATCGGCGGCGTGCGGTCCGCCCGCCACGAAGTTGCGGCCCTGATAGCCCAGGGAATCCCATGACGCGAAAGAGGTTGGACTACCCGATCTCTCGGGCTCCAGCGGCTGAACCACACCGGCCATGCTGGTAGCATTCTGCGGCTGGAAGATCTGGCTGGCGCCGAGCAGGAATCCGCGGTAGAGCACGCCGTTGACCATCATGACGAACAGCACCGCGATGACGGCCGTGCCGATGAAGAAGGCGACCTCGCTGTGCAGATGCCACCGGCGAATCAGCATGCGCGCGATGAGTTTGACCAGATCGACCAGCACGCGCCACACCGCGATACAGGCGGCACCGACCAGCACGGCCAGCAGCAGTGTCCGCATGTACGTCAGCGTCGTCGGCCCCTCGATGCCCATCAGCGCGGATACCTGGCGCTGCCAGCGGGCCGCCGGTATCACGGTGAGCACCGGCACGGTCAACGCGCCCGCCACCGCGGCAATCTTCGCGATGCGCAAGGTCGACGTGCTCGGCGGCCACCAGGATCGGTGCCGTAATACGAAGCGGTGCGTGATTTTTCGGATCAGCACCCCGATCCCGTAACCGATGGCGCCGTTGATGCCGCCGATCAGCCCAGCGAACAGCCAGTCCCTCGGCAATAACGACGGGGTCAGCGACAGGCAGAAGAACAACGCCCCGACGGGGATGCCGACGAAATCGAGCCGGACCAGACTCCAGACCCAAACCAGTAACGGGTGCCGGAGTGTGGTCCGGTCAATCACCCGAACAGCCCGGGCAGCACGCCCTCGGAGGTGGCCCGCAGCTCAGCGAGCGTCACGGTGAACTGCCCTTGCACCTCGATCGATTCGCTGCCCTCATCGGACACCCCGATCCGGGTGACCGGCAGGCCACGCGCCTCGCACATGGCCCGGAACCGGCTCTCCTCGGTGCGTGGCACCGCCACCAGGACGCGGCCTGCCGACTCGGAGAACAGGTAGACGAAGGGGTCCACGCCTTCCGGCAGGACGACCCGACTGCCGGTCTCGCCTGCCAGCGATGCCTCGATGACGGCCTGGATGAGTCCGCCCTCGCTCAGATCATGTGCGGCCGAGACCAATCCGTCCCGTGAGGCGGCGGTCAGCACCTCGGCCAGCAGTTTCTCGCGCGCCAGGTCGACCTGCGGTGGGACACCGCCGAGGTGGTCGCCGGTCACCTGTGCCCAGATCGATCCGTCGAACTCGTCGCGGGTGTCACCGAGCAGAAGCAGCGTCTCGCCGGGTTCGTTGCCCAGGCCGGTCGGGATGCGGCGGGTCACATCGTCGATGACGCCCAGCACGCCCACCACGGGGGTGGGCAGGATCGGCGTGCTGCCGGTCTGATTGTAGAAGCTGACGTTGCCGCCGGTGACCGGAATCCCCAGCGTCGCACAGCCATCGGCGAGTCCGCGGACCGCCTGGGAGAACTGCCACATGACACCCGGATCCTCCGGTGAGCCGAAGTTCAGGCAGTTGGTGACCGCGACGGGGGTGGCCCCGGTGACGGCCACGTTGCGGTACGCCTCGGCCAGCGCCAACTGTGCACCGGTGTACGGGTCGAGCTGGGTGTAGCGCCCGGATGCATCGGTGGAGATCGCGACGCCGCGGCCGGTGGTCTCGTCGATACGCAGCACGCCACCGTCGGCATGCTCGGCGAGCACGGTGTTACCGCGCACGTAGCGGTCGTACTGTTCGGTGATGAACGCCCGGCTGCACAGGTGCGGGCTGCCCAGCAGCGCAAGCACAGTCGCCTTGAGCTCATCGCCCGTAGCCGGGCGGGGCAGCTTGGCCGAGGTGTCGGCGATCAGCGCGTCCTGGGTGTCGGGCCGGGCCACCGGTCGCTTGTACACCGGGCCCTCGTGGGCCACGGTGCGCGGCGGCACGTCCACGACTGTCTCGCCGTGCCAGGTGATCTCGAGGCGGTCACCGTCGGTGACCTCACCGATGACGCTGGCCAGCACATCCCATTTACGGCAGACGGCCATGAACTTGTCCACGTTCTCCGGTGTCACCACCGCGCACATGCGTTCCTGAGATTCCGAGGACAGGATCTCGGCCGGGGTCATATCGGCGGCGCGCTGGGGTACCGCTTCCAGCTCCACCCGCATGCCACCGTCACCGGCGGACGCGAGTTCCGAGGTGGCACAAGACAGTCCGGCGCCGCCGAGGTCCTGGATGCCGACCACCAGGTCGGCGGCGTAGAGCTCCAGGCAGCACTCGATGAGCACCTTCTCCATGAACGGGTCGCCGACCTGCACCGCGGGCAGCTTCTTGCGTCCGGGGCCGGATCCCTCGTCACCGCCGAAGGTTTCGCTCGCCAGCACGCTCACGCCACCGATGCCGTCCAGGCCGGTGCGGGCGCCGAACAGGATGATCTTGTTGCCGGTGCCGGACGCGAAGGCCAGGTGCAGGTCCTCCTTGCGCAGCACGCCGACGCACAGCGCGTTCACCAGCGGGTTGCCCGCGTAGGAGGGGTCGAAGACGGTCTCACCGCCGATGTTGGGCAGGCCCAGTGAGTTGCCGTAGCCGCCGATGCCGCGGACCACGCCGTCGAGCACGCGGCGGGTGTCGGGGGCATCCGCGGCGCCGAAGCGCAGCTGGTCCATCACCGCGACCGGGCGGGCGCCCATGGCCATGATGTCGCGCACGATGCCGCCGACACCGGTCGCCGCACCCTGGTAGGGCTCCACGTAGGACGGGTGGTTGTGCGATTCCACCTTGAAGGTGACCGCCCAGCCGTCGCCGATATCCACGACGCCGGCGTTCTCGCCGATGCCGGCGAGCATCCCGGCCCGCATCTCGTCGGTCGTCGTCTCACCGAAGTAGCGCAGGTGCACCTTGGAGGACTTGTAGGAGCAGTGCTCGCTCCACATCACCGAGTACATCGCCAGTTCGGCGTCGGTGGGGCGGCGCCCCAGGATCTCACGGATGCGCTGGTACTCGTCATCCTTGAGGCCCAGCTCACGGAAGGGCTGAGGTTGGTCGGGGGTGGCGGCTGCCCGCTCGACGGTATCGGTCTGTGCAGTGGGCTCCAGCGTCACGTGATCATTCTAGTGATGCGGGCAAACCGACTCGACGCTAGCCGCCGGCGACGCAGAAGGCGTTGCCCTCCGGGTCGGCCAGTGTCACCCACTGGAACTCGTCGCCGAAGCTGTTCCGCCCGGTCTCGGTGGCGCCCAGCGCGACCAGACGGGCCACCTCGGCTTCCTTGTCCGCGGAGTGGAAGTCCAGGTGCACCTTGTTCTTCCCCGGGGTCGGGTCGGGTACCCGCTGAAAGCCCAGCGCGGGACGCCCCTCGCTGGTGACCATGACGAATTCGCCTGGTGCCACGGCGTTCACGTCACCGCCCGCGGCCTTGGACCACCAGTCGGCGAGGCCGTCGGGATCCACACAATCGAACGTGATCATCTCAACACTCAGTGCCATGGTCCAACCCTAGGACAGGGCACCGACTACCTCGGAGGTAATTGAGGACCCGGCGTCACCACCGCAGGCTGTCGGGTATGACACAGACACCCACCGCACCGAAGTTCACCGCCGACATCTGGGCGGCATTCTGGGCCGCGCCCGATCCGTCCCGGGTGGYCGGCCTGCTGGCCGAGGACATCGTCGGGCACTGGCAGGGCGACCCGACGCCGGTCCGTGGGCGCACCGCCTATGTCGGCAAGATCGCCGAACTGGTGGCCGCCGTCCCCGACCTGCGTCTGACCCTGGTGGACAGCGCCACCGCCCCGGGCCGCGCCGAGGGTGAGGAACTGGTGTTCCTGCACTACACCGGCACCGGCACGACCCCGTCCGGCCCGATCACGATCCGCGGGATGGACCGGGTGCGCACCCGGGACGGCATCGTGGTGGAGAACGTCATCCGCTACGGCGACTCGGAGATCTAGGCACAATCGACGTGTGCGGACACGACTCGTTTTCAGCGGCCACATCGCCGGCTTCGGCACCGGCGCCGGCATCCGGATGGTGGTCGGCGTGTGGCAGTCCTCACCGTTCGGCGCCTTCGCCGATGTGATGGTCCAGACCGCCGACCAACAGCGGCTGCTACTGGCACCGACCGCGGAGGTCGCCGAGTTCGTCTCGGCCACTTACGCATTCGATGACGTCCGGGTCGGCACGGTCACCGCCGAACTGAGCGCCGACCGGCTGACCGTCACCACGGCCGACCTCGACGTCACCGCGGAGCTGGGCGGCCCGGCGCGGTTCGACCGGCTGCTGCGGCTGGTACCCAGGCCACTGGCGAGCGCACCGTGGTGGCTGCGGGTCATCAATCCGGTCGCCGGGCTGCTGGTGCCCGGGGTGCACACCGCCGGAACCGCGGGCGGCGAGCGCCGCGAGTACTACGGGGTGCGCCGCTCGCGGCGCATCGACGCCCTGTCCGGGCAGTTCGGCGCGGTCCCGCTGGGCGGGCTGGCCGAGCTGGATCCCCCGGTGCAGTTCGGCTTCTCCTCGGCGCCCACCGACCCGCAACTGGTGGCCGTGACCACCACGATCGACATTCCCTAGGCCGGAGCGAGGAACGCCTGCAGCGCCGCGGCGTAGGCCGCGACATCGTGGGCACCCATGACTTCGCGCGCCGAATGCATGGCCAGCTGGGCGGCGCCGATATCGACGGTCGGGATGCCGGTGCCCGCCGCGGTCATCGGGCCGATGGTGGACCCGCACGGCAGATCGGCGCGGTGCTCGTAGCGCTGCAGCGGCACCCCGGCCTGCCTGCAGGCCAGCGCGAACGCCGCCGCCGTCCGGCCGTCGGTGGCGTAGCGCAGATTCGGCTGCACCTTGAGCACCGGGCCCCCGTTCACCGCGATCTGATGGCCGGGCTCGTGCCGCTCGGGATAGTTGGGGTGGGTGGCGTGCGCCATGTCCCCGGAGGCCACCATGGATTCGGAGAGCCTGCGCAGGAAGTCCTCCCGGCCACCGCCGCCGGCCAGGGTGATGCGCTCCAGCACGGTCAGCAGCAGATCCGACTGGGCTCCGTGATCGGACTGCGAGCCCACCTCCTCGTGATCGAACAGGGCCAGCACGGGCACGTAGGCCGTGGCGGGGGCGGCCAGCAGGGCTTCCAGCCCGGCATAGCAGGTGGCCTGGTTGTCCAGCCGGGGTGCGCTGACGAGATCGCCGTCGGCCCCGGTGATCGCCGAGGGGGTGAGATCGTGGGTCATCAGGTCGAAGCCGAGTACCTCGGACTCGTCGACCCCGGCTCGTTCGGCGACATAACCCAGGAAGGATCGGCGGTCCCCGACGCCCCACACCGCATTGACGTGGCGCTGCGGGTCCAGGCTGACGCCCTTGCGGTCCTCGGACAGATGGATGGCCAGTTGTGGGACCCGCAGGATCGGATCATCGATGCGGACCAGCCGATGCTCGACAGCATTGCCTGCCACGACCGAGAGCCGTCCGCTGATCCCGAGATCGCGGTCCAGCCAGGAATTCAGCCACGCTCCGCCATAGGGCTGCAGCGCCACCACCTGCCAGCCGGCGATCACCCGGTCCGGGTGCTGCTTGACCCGCAGGTTCGGGCTGTCGGTGTGCGCGCCGACGATCCGGAACGGCACCGCCGGGGTGGAGGAGTCCCAGGCGACCAGCGAACCCGCACGGATGGTGAAGAACTTGCCCGCGGCGGGCCAGGCGTCGGCCTCGGACAGCTCGCGGTACCCCGCGGCCGTCAGACGGCGGGCCGCGGTGGCGCACACGTGGTACGGCGACGGCGACGCGTCGATGAACTCACACAGACTCTGGGGGCTAGCTGCCATCTTTGTATCTTGACCCGCGCAGTGCAGGTCCGTGGCGCTAGGGTCGCTTTGTGCCAGACCCGCTGCCGCAGCAGATAGTCGATCCGTTGACGTCGGCGGCCATCTTTCTGGTCGCCACCATCGACGACGGCGGCGAGCAGACCGTCCACGACGCGCTGCCCGATATCGCGGGGATGGTCAGCGCCATCGGGTTCCGCGACCCCACCAAGAAACTGTCCGTGGTGACATCCATCGGCTCGCAGGCCTGGGACCGGTTGTTCGCCGGACCCCGCCCGGCCGATCTGCATCCGTTCATCGCGCTGGACGGGCCGCGCCATCACGCCCCGGCCACCGCCGGGGATCTGTTGTGGCACATCCGCGCCGAGACGATGGACGTCTGCTTCGAACTCGCCGGGCGGCTGGTGGAGGCGATGGCCGACGCGGTGACCGTGGTCGACGAGGTGCACGGCTTCAACTATTTCGACAACCGCGATCTGCTCGGTTTCGTGGACGGCACCGAGAACCCGACCGGGGCGAAGGCCGACAACGCCACCGTGATCGGCGCCGAGGATCCCGATTTCGCGGGCGGCTGCTACGTGCACATCCAGCGCTACGTCCACGACATGTCGGCCTGGCGGGCGTTGTCGGTCGACGAGCAGCAGAACGTGATCGGGCGCACCAAGGCCGACGACATCGAGATGGACGACGATGTGAAGCCGGCCAATTCGCATATCGCGCTGAACGTCATCACCGACGAGGACGGCAACGAGCTGAAGATCGTGCGCCGCAACATGCCCTACGGCACCGTCGGCAACGGTGAGTTCGGCACCTACTTCATCGGCTACTCGCGCACGCCCGCGGTCACCGAGCGGATGCTGACCAACATGTTCATCGGCGACCCGCCGGGCAACACCGACCGGATCCTGGATTTCTCGACCGCCGTCACCGGCGGAATGTTCTTCGTGCCCACCATCGATTTCCTCGATGATCCACCGCCACTTCCGATCCCGGATGCCCCGGCCGAGGCGGTGCGGGCCGACTACTCACTTGCGATCGGCAGCCTGAAAGGAACCCCGCAATGAACAACCTGTACCGCGAACTCGCCCCCATCACCGAGGCCGCCTGGACCGAGATCGAGCAGGAGGCCACCCGGACCTTCAAGCGCCACATCGCCGGCCGCCGGGTGGTCGACGTCAGCGATCCCGGCGGCGCGGTGACCGCCGCCGTCAGCACCGGGCATCTGCGCGATGTCGTGCCGCCCGGTGACGGTGTGATCGCGCAGCTGCGCGAGTCCAAGCCGCTGGTGCGGCTGCGGGTGCCGTTCACGGTGGCCCGCCGCGATGTCGACGATGTGGAACGCGGCTCGCAGGACTCGGACTGGGATCCGGTCAAGGACGCCGCCAAGAAGCTGGCGTTCGCCGAGGACCGCGCGATCTTCGAGGGTTACGAGGCGGYCGCGATCGAGGGCATCCGCAAGTCGAGCTCGTGCCCCAAGCTGGCGCTGCCCGCCGATCCGCGGGAGATGCCCGACATCATCAGCCAGGCGCTCTCCGAGCTGCGGCTGGCCGGTGTCGACGGCCCGTACAGCGTGCTGCTGTCCGCCGATGTCTACACGCAGGTGAGCGAGACCACGGTCAACGGCTATCCGATCCGCGAGCACCTCAACCGGCTGGTGGACGGCGAGATCATCTGGGCGCCGGCCATCGACGGCGCGTTCGTGTTGTCCACCCGCGGAGGCGATTTCGATCTGCAGCTGGGTACCGACGTGTCGATCGGTTACCTGTCCCACGACGCCGAGAGCGTTCAGCTGTACCTGCAGGAGACGTTCACGTTCCTGGCGTACACCGCGGAGGCCTCGGTCTCGCTGAGCCGCTGAGGGCTACGCGGTGAGCACCGCATCCAGCGCGGAGTAGAACAACCCGAGCCCGTCATCGGACGGGCCGGTGAGCGGCTCGGTGGCGTGCTCGGGGTGCGGCATCAGCCCGACCACGCGGCCGTTGGCCGAGCTCACGCCGGCAATACCGCGCATGGAACCGTTGAGGTTCTCCCGGTAGCGGAAAACGACCCGGCCTTCACCCTCGAGCTCGTCGAGCACGGACTCGGCGGCCACGTAGCGGCCCTCCCCGGACTTCAGCGGCACCAGCAGATCGGCACCGGCTTCGTAACGCGTCGTCCACGCGGTCGAATTCGAGGCCACCTCCAGCCAGGTGTCCCGGCAGATGAAGTGCAGTCCGGCGTTGCGGGTCAGCGCGCCCGGCAGCAGCCCGGCCTCGCAGAGCACCTGAAAACCGTTGCAGATCCCCAACACCGGCAGACCACGGCCCGCGGCTTCCACGACCGAGCCCATCACGGGGGCGAATTTGGCGATCGCACCGCAGCGCAGATAGTCGCCGTAGGAGAACCCGCCGGGCACCACCACCGCGTCGACGCCCTTGAGGTCGGCGTCGCCGTGCCACAAGCTGACGGCCTCACCGCCGGCCAGGCGCACCGCCCGGGCGGCGTCGACGTCGTCGAGCGTGCCGGGGAAGGTGATGACTCCTATCTTGCCGCTCACGAATTCTCCCGACTCACCGAGAACTCCTCGATCACGGTGTTGGCCAGCAGCGATTCGGCGATCTCGTTGAGTGCCTCATCGGACACCGAATCGTCGACCTCGAGCTCGAACCGCTTGCCCTGACGGACATCCGCGACACCACCATGGCCGAGACGGCCCAGGGCGCCGACGATCGCCTGCCCCTGCGGGTCGAGGATCTCAGCCTTGGGCATCACGTGCACTACGACGCGGGCCACGGGGACTCCTTCATTTAGGACCGGTCTTGATCGGTGCCAACTCTACCGGCGACGTCTCGGGCCACAATGGAGCCATGCAACTGACGCACTTCGGCCACTCATGCCTGCTGGCAGGCTTCGCCAACGGTGAAGGCGCCCAGACCACGGTGCTGTTCGATCCGGGCACCTTTTCGCACGGCTTCGAGGGCATCACCGGCCTGGACGCCATCCTGATCACCCACCAACATCCCGATCACGCCGACACCGCGCGGCTGCCCGCCCTGTTGGAGGCCAATCCGCAGGCCAAGCTGTATGCCGACCCGCAGACCGCCGCCCAGCTCGGCGAGCCGTGGCAGGCCGTGCACGCCGGCGACGCGTTCACCATCGGGCACCTCGCGGTGCGCGGCGTGGGGGGCACCCACGCCGTGATCCACCCCGAGATCCCGGTGATCGACAACACGTCCTACCTGATCGGCGACGGCGATCACCCCGCCCGGCTGATGCATCCCGGGGACGCCCTCTTCGTGCCCGATGAGGCGGTCGACGTGCTGGCCACCCCGGCGGCGGCGCCGTGGATGAAGGTCTCCGAGGCCATCGAATACCTGCGGGCGGTGGCGCCGGCCCGCGCCGTCCCGATCCACCAGGGCATCATCGAGCCGTCCGCCCGGGGCATCTACTACGGCCGGCTCTCGGAGATGACCGACACCGACTTCCAGGTGCTCGATCCGGAGAACGGAACCGCGTTCTGAGGCCGCGCAATCTGCTGCTGTGGTGGCCGCCGATCGGTATCGCCGCGATGGTGGTGCTGGGGCTGGTGGTCGGCCACGGTGACACCGCGTTCGACGACTGGTCGCTGCGGGTGATGCAGCGCGTGTTGGGACCCGATCCGGTGTGGATGCTCTATTTCAGCTGGGCGCTGCCGATGATGGTGATCCTCGCCGTCGCGGTGCTGATCGCGCTGGTGCGCAGGCGGTGGCGGCTGGCGGTGGTGGTGGCGCTGTGCCCGCTGCTCTCGGTGATCGCGACCCGGCTGCTCAAGCCGCTGTTCGGCCGCTACAAGGGCGACGCACTGGCCTACCCGAGCGGGCACACCACCGTCGTCATCACCGTGATGGCCATGCTGGTGCTGGCCGTCGGGGTGTCGCTGTGGCTGCTGCTGGTCGCCGGCCTGGTCACCGTGATCGGCGCGCTGAGCATGGCGGCCACCGACCTGCACTATCTGACCGACAACATCGGTTCGGTGTTCCTGGCGTCGGCGACGGTGTGCCTGGCCGTGCTGGCGGCGGGCCCTCAGGCGGTCTCGCGGGCGGCGGCCCGGCCGGCCGCTCTGCCCGAGAACACACAACCGCCCAGGAACGTGCCTTCCAAGGACCGGTAGCCGTGCACGCCGCCGCCGCCGAAACCGGCGGCCTCACCGGCGGCGTACAGACCGGCGAACACCGTTCCGTCGCCCTTGACCACCCGCGAATCCAGGTCGGTTTCCAGCCCGCCCAACGACTTCCGGGTCAGGATGTGCAGCTTCACCGCGATCAGCGGTCCGGCCTTCGGGTCGGTGAGGCGGTGCGGTGCGACCACCCGCGCGATGCGGTCGGGCAGGTACTCCCGGGCGGCCCGGATCGCGGTGATCTGGCTGTCCTTGGTGAATTTGTTGAGCACCTCGCGGTCGCGCCCGGTGACCTCGGCCTCCACGGTGGCGTAGTCCAGCGGCTCGACGCCGGGAACCGCGTTCATCGCGGTGACCAACTCCCGCAGTGAGTTGCCGGTGACGAAGTCCACACCCTTGTCGACGAAGGCGCGCACCGGCATCGGACCACCGTCGCGTCCGCGGGCCAGCACCGCCTTGACGCTGCGGCCGGTCAGGTCGGGGTTCTGCTCCTGCCCGGACAGCCCGAATTCCTTGGCGATGATGCGGGCGTTGAGCACGAACCAGGTGTAGTCCTGGCCGGTGGTGGTGATGTGTTCCAGCGTGCCCAGGGTGTCGAATCCCGGATACAGCGGCACCGGCAGCCGTTTACCGGTGGCGTCCAGCCACAGCGAGGACGGGCCCGGCAGGATCCGGATGCCGTGGCGGGGCCACACCGGGTCATAGTTGGTGATGCCCTCGGTGTAGTGCCACATGCGGTCGCTGTTGATGACGCGGGCGCCGGCGGTCTCGCTGATGCCGATCATCCGGCCGTCGACGTGTGCGGGCACGCCGGAAAGCAGTTGTTTGGGAACGCGGCCCATCCTCGGCGGCCAGTTCTTGCGCACCAGGTCGTGGTTGCCGCCGATACCGCCACTGGCGACGATCACCGCCTGGGCACGGAACTCGAACTCCCCCACTGATTCCCGGGATGACGCCACGCCGCGGGCGGCATCGCTGGGTTCGAGCACGGTGCCGCGGACGCCGGTCACCGCGCCGTCCTCGACGATCAGCTCGTCGACGCGGTGCCGGTGGACGAACGTGGCCCGGGGTTGACCGAGCAGCCGCCGGGCGAACACGTCGACCAGCGCCGGCCCGGTGCCCCAGGTGATGTGGAAGCGGGGCACCGAGTTGCCGTGCCCGAGTGCGCCGTAACCGCCGCGTTCGGCCCAGCCGACCATGGCGAAGGTCTGCAGTCCGCGCTCCCGCAGCCAGCTGCGCTTCTCACCGGCGGCGAAGTCGACGTAGGCGTGCGCCCACTGCCGCGGCCAGTGGTCCTCCTCGCGGTCGAAACCGGCGCTACCCAGCCAGTCCTGCAGGGCGAGCTCGTGGCTGTCCTTGATGCCGAGGCGGCGCTGCTCGGGGCTGTCCACCAGGAAGAGCCCGCCGAACGACCAGAATGCCTGGCCGCCGAGGTTGGCGGCATTCTCCTGGTCGACGATCAGGACGCGGCGGCCCCGCTCGATCAGTTCTGCGGCGGCGACCAGTCCGGCCAGCCCCGCACCCACCACGATCACATCGGCATCGGCCATGCCGCCAACTTAGTCTCAGGCGGCGTCGGTGAGGGCGCGATCCGCCTCCCAGCGGTAGGTCTCCGGGACGCAGCCATGCAGGAGCGCCAGGTCGATGGCGTCGAAGACGGCTTGCCGCGGGCCGGTGTGTCGCAGCTGACGCGCCGAGACCGCCAGCCGTACCGTGCCGCCCCGGCGCGCGGTGCGCTCAGCCGAGAGCACCAGGGTGCGGCACCACCAGGTTTCGGTGAGGAATCCGGCGCCGATGCCGAGCACCCGGGCCGGAGTGGTGGTGTCACGCACCAGGTCGGTGACCCCGGCCAATCCGGCGAGCAGCCGGAATCCGTTGCGCGGCAATGCCCTCACGGTTCCCTCGGACACCGTCCAACCAGGAGCGGCGAACAGCCGGGTACGCAGACCGAGGTGTTCCATGGTCCGGTCGGCGCCCAGCAGTCGCAGGTTCGCCTCGTGTGCCTGCAGCGTGGCGAATTCGCTGCGGCGCTGCTTGGTGGCCGCCTCGTCGTAGCCGTGCAGCACGACGGCGTCACCGGCGGCACGCCGCTCGGCCAGCCAGAACAACGTCGCCGGGTCGCGCGCCAGTCGGTAGTCACCCTTGAGTCGGGGAGCGACCAGCAAGGACACCGGCACGCCGCGGGCGTCGAGTTCCTCGCAGAAGGTGTCGACGTCGGACAGCGTGCGGTCCCTGATCCCGGAAATCGAGACGATCAGCTCTGCGGTCACGCACGTCAGTGTCGCAACATCAGATGTCACGACGGTTGCGAACACCCGGACGCGACATTGCTATTTGGAGATGACCGCTTCGATGGCGGCGATCACCTCGGCTGCGTCCGGTTCGGTGCGCGGACGGAACCGCTTGACCACCAAACCGCCCGGGGCCACCAGGAACTTCTCGAAGTTCCACTGGATGTCACCGGCCTGCCCCTCGTCGTCGACGGCCTTGGCCAGTTCGGCATAGAGCGGATGGCGGTCCGCACCGTTGACATCGGTTTTGGCCAGCAGCGGGAACGTGACGCCGTAGGTGGTGGAACAGAAGGTCTGGATCTCTTCGGCGGTGCCCGGCTCCTGGCCCATGAACTGGTTGCACGGGACGCCGACGACGGTCAGTCCGCGGTCGGCGTAGTCCTCGGCGATCTTCTCCAGGGCGGTGTACTGCGGGGTCAGGCCGCATTTGGAGGCGACGTTCACCACCAGCGTTGCGCCGTCCGACAATTCGCCGAGCGTGGTGTCCTTGCCGTCAAGGGTGGTCAGCGGAATCTGGTTGAGGCTCACCGGATCGACGCTAGCCGTCGAACAGGATCCCCGCCAGCCTCTCGACCGTCGCGATCGGATCTCCCGTGGTGTCGACCGCCTCGTTGAGCCAGAGCTGGGCGTAGCCGTGCACCATCGACCAGGCCGCCAGCGCGGCGCCCTCGGGATCGGCCCCGGCGTGCGGATCGGCGAGTGTGCCGACACCGCGGCTCAGTTCGAGGTACGCCGCCGTGGACGCCTCCCGCACCTGAGCGTCGGCTGCGTCGTAGAGCGATTTGTCGAACATGACCTCGAAGTGGCCGGGATGCGCCAAGGCAAACCGCACATAGGCCTTGGCCGCGTCGATGAACTCGGGCCTGGCATCGGTCAATTCGGCCGTCAGGATCTGAAATCCCTGCGCCGCCAACGCGGTGAAGAGTCCGCGACGGTCCCCGAAGTGGTGTGCCGGCGCCGCGTGCGACACCCCTGCGGCGCGGGCGAGTTCGCGCAACGACACACCGTCGGCGCCACGTGCGGCGACCAGGTTGGCCGCCTCGGCCAGGATCACCGCCCGCAGGTCGCCGTGGTGGTAGCTCGGCTTGCTCACCAGGCCATCATAGCCGCGATCTTGACAGCGTCTAGATGCGTGGACCGCCGAAAAGGCTGTCCGCCTGACCCTCACCGTGGTTCTCGGGATCCGCCGTCGCCAGCAGCCAGGCGTACTGGAAGGCTGCTTCCTTCCACCGCTCGTAGCGCCCGCTGATACCGCCGTGGCCGGCCACCATCTCGGTCTTCAACAGCACCTTGCCGGCATCGGCCACCGGGTCGAGCTGCGCGTGCCGGAGAGCCGCAACCCATTTCGCGGGCTCGACGTAGAACACCCGGGTGTCGTTGAGTGAGGTCATGGCCAGCACCGCCGGATAGACGTACTGCCCGATGTTCTCGTACGGCGAGTACGACTTCATGTACTCGTAGACCTCGCTGTCCTCCAACGGGTTTCCCCACTCGTCCCATTCGGTGACGGTGAGCGGCAGAGACGGATCCAGGATCGTGGTCAGCGGATCGACGAACGGAACCTGCGCCAGTACCCCGGCGAACAGGTGCGGGGCCAGGTTGAGCACCGCACCGACCAGCAAACCGCCGGCGCTGCCGCCGAGTGCCACCAGGTGGTTCGGCCGGGTCAGGTCGGTGACCACCAGATGCTCTGCCACCGCGATGAAATCGGTGAAGGTGTTGCGCTTGTGCAGCAGCTTGCCGTCCTCATACCACGGCCGCCCCAATTCGCCACCGCCGCGCACATGGGCGACGGCGAACGCCATCCCCCGGTCCAGCAGCGACAATCGGGCGATCGAGAACCGCGGATCCTCACACGATTCGTAGGCGCCGTAGCCGTACAGCAGCGTCGGGGCCGGGAACGCCAGGCCGGCGCGGTGCACGATGGAGATCGGGACCCTCGCACCGTCGGGGGCCACCGCCCAGTCCCGGCGCTCGACATACTCCTCGGGCCGGTAGTCGCCGAGAACCGGCTGCTCGCGCAGCAGGGTCCGTTCGCCCGTTACCAGGTCCAGGTCATAGATCCGCACCGGGATCACCCAGGACACCGCGCCCACCCGCAGCTTCGGCGAGGACCAGTTCGGGTTACCGCTCAGACCCGCCGACATCAGCTCGGATTCGAAGGCGATCTCCTGCGGTGCCCCGTAACTGCCGTCGGCGCCGATGGGCCACAACTGAATTCGGGGCAGCGCCTCGCGACGGTAGCTAACCACCAGGTGACTCTCGAACGCGTCGACGCCGTCGAGGCGGACGTCCTCGCGGTGCTCGATGAGCGTGCGGAACGCGCTCGGGTCGCTCACCGGCGCCTCGACGAGGGTGAAGTTCACCGCGCCGTCGTTGTGCAGGATCAGGAAGCGGTCCTCGCCGCCCACCACCGCATGCTCGACGGAATACTCCACCTGATCGCGCCGCGGCAGCACCACGGTGAACTCGGCGTCCGGGTCGGCAGCGTCCGCGTAGCGCACCTCGGAGGTGACCGCGCTGCCCGCGGCGATGATGACGTACTTGTCGCTGCGGGTACGCCCGACTCCCAGCCAATACCGTTCGTCGGCTTCGTGATACACCTTCTGGGCGGGCAGCCCGGAGCCCAGGCGATGGCGCCACACGGTGTCGGGCCGCCACGCCTCGTCGAGGGTGGTGTAGTACACCGAGTGGTTGTCGGCACCCCAGGTCGCGCCGGCGCCGATCCCGGTGATGGTGTCCTCGTAGAGTTCACCGGTCCGTAGATCCTTGAACCGCAACGTGTACCGCTCGTCGCCCTTGAGGTCCACCGAGAAGGCCAGGATGTTGCCGTCGACGCTGACGCTGATGGCACCGAGGGAGAAGAACTCGTGGCCTTCGGCCTCGACGTTCTCGTCGAGCAGGATCTGCTCGCCTGCAACCGCGGTGTTCTCGTCGAGTTCCGGCGGGATCCAGTCATCCGCGTGGCTGATCGGGCAGCGGGCATGCACCCCGTACTGCTGTCCCTCGAAGCTGCGGGCGTAGTACCACCACTGACCGCGGCGGGTCGGGACCGACAGGTCGGTCTCCTTGGTGCGCGCCTTGATCTCGTCGAAGATCTTCTGCCGCAACGGCGCCAGACCGGCGGTGGCCGCCTCGGTGTGCGCGTTCTCGGCTTCCAGGTGCGCGATGACCTCGGGGCTGGACTTGTCGCGCAGCCACTCGTACGGGTCGATGAAGACATCGCCGTGATGCTCGCGGCGGTGCTCGACCCGCTTGGCGACGGGCGGCTGCACCGAGGTCACGATCCGATCCAATCGGAGAAGCTCAAACCGGAAATCCTCTCGTAGGCCTCGATATACCGCGCGCGGGTGGCCGCGGCGATCTCGGCGGGCAGGGGTGGCGGCGGGGTCTCACCGTGGCGGTCCCAGCCCGAATCGGGACCGGTCAGCCAATTACGCACGAACTGTTTGTCATAGCTGGGCTGCACCTCGCCGGGCTGGTAGCTGTCGGCCGGCCAGTAGCGCGACGAGTCCGGGGTGAGCACCTCATCGGCCAGCACCAGCTGACCGTCGGCATCCACCCCGAATTCGAACTTGGTGTCGGCGACGATGATGCCCTTGCTCAGCGCATGCTCGGCGGCCTTCAGATAGATCTGCAGCGTCGCCTCGCGGAGCTCAGCGGCCCGCTGCGCGCCGACCAGCGCGACCACCGCGTCGAAGGACACGTTCTCGTCGTGCTCACCGAGTTCGGCCTTGGTGGCCGGGGTGAACAGCGGCTCGTCGAACTTGCTGGCCTCACCGAGCCCGGCGGGCAGCGCGATCCCGCACACCGACCCGGACTGTTGGTAGTCGATCAGCCCGGAACCGGTCAGATAGCCGCGCGCCACACATTCGACCGGCAGCATCTCCAGCGCACGGACGACGAGGGCACGGCCCAGGACCTCTTCGGGGATGCGTTCGTCGTCGGGCGGCCCCGCCAGGTGGTTGGCGACACCGAGGTGATCGAAGAAGAACACGCTCATCGCGGTCAGGATCCGGCCCTTGTCCGGGATCTCGGTGTCCAGGATGTGGTCGTATGCCGAGATGCGGTCGCTGGCCACGAACAGCAGGTGATCGTCGTCGATGCGGTACAGCTCGCGAACTTTGCCGCTGGCCAGATGCCGGTAGTCGGTCAGAGCGGGGCGCATTGACTCACCCTATGTGCTGGGATCGATGCCATGAGATTGCGGTACCTGCCCTATGCCACCCGGCCCGGTCGCTTGCTGGCCCAGCTCGTCAGCGACGTCGCCGTCCTCATCTGGACGTCTGTGTGGGTGATGGTGGGCAGCGCGGTGTACACGGCCGTGGCGACCGTCGCCGAGGTGGGCCGTCAGGTGCAGGACGGCGCCGACGGGGTGTCGGGCAGCCTGAATACCGCCGGGGACCGCGCCGACAACTTCCCGCTGATCGGTGATGCGCTCAGCGGGCCGCTACGCGCCGCCAGCGATGCTGCCGGGGAGATCGCCGGTGCAGGTCAGAGCCTGGACAGCACCGCGACCTGGCTGGCGTGGGTGCTGGCGCTCGCGGTCGCGGCCACCCCGATCCTGGCCGTCGCCATGCCCTGGCTGTTTCTGCGGCTGCGGTTCTTCCGGCGCAAGCTGACGGTGCTGACGCTGGCATCCACGCACGCGGGACAGGAACTGCTGGCGATGCGTGCGCTGGCCAACCGGCCGCTGGGCAAGCTCACCGCGATCGACCCCGACCCGATCGGGGCCTGGCGCCGCGACGACCGCCCCGCCATCCGCGGGCTGGCGCTGCTGGAGATCCATGCCGCCGGTGTGAAGCTCTGAGGGCTGCCAGCCGACCGCCAGCTCCTTAGGTTAGCCTGCACAACATGCCGCTCGAACTCGCCGACGGCAGCAGGACCGACGTCATCACCCGGGACCGTCGCCTGCCCGGCCTGGCACTCTGCGCGGCACTGCTACTGGTGGTGTCGATACTCAGCCTGGCGATCGGTACCCAGAGCGTCGACCTGTCGACGGTGTGGCACGCGGTCACCGACTACACCGACACCGGCGATGAGTGGATCGTGCACGACCTGCGGATCCCACGCACCCTGCTGGGCATCGTGGTCGGCATCGCGCTGGGGCTGTCCGGCGCCCTCATCCAGGGCATCACCCGCAACCCGCTTGCCGACAGCCAGATCCTCGGCATCGAGGCCGTCGCCGGTCTCTTCGTCGTCATCGCCATCGCGTTCCTGGGCCTGCACACCACGCTGTCCTACATCTGGTTCGCGTTCCTCGGGGCGTTCGTCGCCATGCTGCTGGTGTATTTCATCGGGGCCACCGGGCGCACCCTCATGACGCCGGTACGCATGCTGCTGGCCGGTGTCGCGGTCGGCGCAGTGGCCGACGGCATCTCCTTCGCGATCCGGCTGCACTACCCGCGGGCCTTCGACTCGATGCGATTCTGGGACGCCGGAGCGCTCGACGGGCGCTCACTGGAGGTGTTCTGGGTGGTCGCGCCGTTCATCGCCGTCGGGGCCGGGTTGTGCCTCTACGTCAGCCGCGGGCTGAACGCCATCGCCCTCGGCGACGATCTCGCGGTCGCGATGGGCGGCAACGTGGTTCGCACCCGGATCCTCGGGCTCATCGCGGTGACCGTGCTCGCCGGGGCGGCCACCGCCGCGGCAGGCCCGATCGGGTTCGTGGGCCTGATGGTGCCGCACGTCGTGCGCTGGTTCACCGGCCCCGACTGGCGATGGATCTGCGCCTACAGCCTTTTCGCCGCACCCGCCCTGCTGCTCGCCGCCGACATCGTCGGCCGCGTCGTGGTCCCCCCGGGTGAGCTGCCCGCGGGCATCGTCACCGCGTTCATCGGGGCGCCGGTCCTGATCTGGCTGGTCCGCCGCTCGAAGGCGAGCGGCCTGTGACAGGAATCGATTTCGGGCGTCCGCAGCTGGTGCTGCGCCGCGAACCCACCCTGGCGCTGCGCGCCTCCTGGCGCAGTATCGGTGTGCTGTCCGCACTCGGGCTGGGTGCGGTGGTGCTGGCCGTGCTGGCGCTGGGGGTCGGCGAGTATCCGGTCTCCCCCGCCGAGGTGGTGGCCGTCCTCACCGGCAGCGACCAGAGCTTCACCAGCGTCGTGGTGCTCGACTGGCGGATGCCGCGCATCGTGCTAGCCCTGGTGATCGGTGCGGCGCTGGGCATTTCGGGCGCGATCTTCCAGGCGATCACCCGCAACCCGTTGGGCAGTCCGGATGTCATCGGCTTCGGGTTCGGCTCCTACACCGGCGCGCTCGTGGCGATCGCCCTGTTCGGTGGCGGCTACTACCTGATGGCCGCCAGCGCGGTGGTGGGCGGACTGCTGACCGCGGTGGCGGTCTATCTGCTTGCCTACCGCAACGGGCTGGCCGGCTTCCGGCTGATCATCGTCGGGATCGCGGTGAGCGCGATGCTGAGCTCGCTCAACCAGTGGATCATCCTGAAGATCAAGCTGAATCAGGCGATCACCGCAGCCATCTGGCAGCAGGGCACCCTCAACGGGCTGCACTGGGAGCAGGCGGTCCCGGTGCTGGCGTGCGTGCTCCCCGCACTGGTCTGGCTGGCATACCTCGGGCCACAGCTGCCGATCCTGCAGATCGGCGACGACGCCGCCGGCGCGCTCGGGGTCCGCCCGGAGCGAGTGCGGCTGGCCTACTTCGCGATCGGCGTGCTGCTCATCGCCATCGCCACCGCAGCCGCCGGACCCATCTCGTTCGTCGCGCTCGCCGCCCCGCAACTGGCGCGCCGGCTCACCAGCTCCCCCGGCGTCGGGCTGGTCTCCTCGGCGTTCATGGGCGCATTCCTGTTGCTGGCCAGTGATCTGGTGGCGCTGCGGATCTTCGCGCCCGCCGAACTCCCGGTCGGCGCGGTCACTGTCGTGGCCGGCGGGGCGTACCTCATCTGGCTTCTCGTCGCGCAGGCACGGAAGCAGTAGGGAAGGAAACGGTATGGCAACGCTGCGGGCGCAGGACCTGTCGCTGGGTTACGGCGCCACGCTGATCGTGGACGGATTGTCGGTGGACATCGTCGACGGCGCCGTCACCGCGATCGTCGGCCCGAATGCCTGCGGCAAGTCCACGCTGTTGCGTGGCTTGGCCCGCCTGCTCAAACCGGTCGGCGGGCAGGTGATCCTCGACGGGGCCGACATCACCGGTCTGCGCACCAAGGACGTGGCCCGCAAGCTGGGGCTGTTGCCGCAGTCCTCGATCGCGCCGGAGGGCATCACGGTCGCCGATCTCGTTGCCCGCGGCCGCTTTCCCCACCAGCGGGTGCTGCGCCAGTACGCCCGCGAGGACGAGCAGGCGGTCGCCGATGCGATGGCGGCCACCGGCGTGACGGCGATCGCCGGCCGGCCCGTCGACGAGTTGTCCGGTGGTCAACGCCAACGGGTCTGGGTGTCGATGGTGCTGGCCCAGCAGACCCCGCTCATCCTGCTCGATGAACCGACGACGTTCCTGGACATCGCCCATCAGATCGAACTGCTGGATCTGTTCGCCGAACTGAACTCCGAGCAGGGCCGCACCATCGTCGCCGTGCTGCACGACCTGAACCATGCCTGCCGGTTCGCCGATCACATCATCGCGATGAAGTCCGGGCACATCGTGGCCCAGGGCGCCCCGTCGACGGTGGTCACCGCCGAACTCGTCGAGCAGGTGTACGGGCTGAGGTGCCAGATCATCGAGGATCCCGAAACGGGCACCCCGCTGGTGATCCCGCGCGCCTCGGCGCGGGACCGGGCCCGCGCACGGGCCCGCTCGCGCGACTAGGAGTTCGACAGGTCCGCGACCGGACGGCCCTGCAGCGCGTTGCTCAGCTGCGGGGTCAGCACGTCCAGTGCGTACAGCAGGGCGTTGGGCCCGCTGTAGGTCAGCGCGCCGCTGAGCGTGGAATCCGAACCGGCATAGAGCGTGCGGTCCTCGCGCACCACGTTGAGTCGCTGGAAGGCCGGCGAATCCGCCAGCTGCTCCTTGGTCACGCCGTTGACGAACAACAGGTCACCCTCCAGCAGCGACAACCGCTCCTGCGAGACGTCGCCGACGGTCTCCTGGGCACCGAAGCCCAGCGCGTCGAACAGCGTGCGGCGCGGATCGCCCGCCCCGATCAGGTAGGGCGCGTCGACCTCGGAGCTGAAATCCGCCACCAGCGTCTTGCCGGCGAATTCGGGGTGCTCCTGCTTGGCCGCGTCGATCCTGGCGTTGACCTCATCAACGAGTCCCTGTGCCTGCTGCTGCTTGCCGAGCGCCTCGCCGGTGGTCAGAAGCTGGACGTCCCAGGGGGTTTCCTCATCGGGGTACTTGTCCGACTGGATGACGGTCGGGGCGATCTGGGACAGCTGGTCATAGGTCTTCTGGTCGATGGCCTCGTAGATGGCGAAGATGACATCGGGCTTGGCCTTGGCGATCGCCTCGAAGTTGATGGTGTCACCTTCGATCACCGGCACCCCCTTGCCGTCGGTGGCCTCCTTGACCCACGGGAAGTCGTTGTAGTTCTCGAACCAACTGCGGGTGCCCACCGGCACCACGCCCAGAGCCAGCACGAAGTCCTGGTCGTTCCACCCGACGGTGACCACCCGCTCGGGGTTCGCCGGGATGGTGGTCTCGCCGAATTTGTGATCGATAGTGACCGACTCGGCCGTTGGCTCTTGGCTTGCCGAGGGGCTGTCGGATCCGCCGCAGCCCGCGAGCAGACCCATACCGAGCAGCACCGCGGCCACCAACACCAATACACGCGACTTCTTGAGCATTAGGTCACCCTAACCCACGCAACTCCTCGCGATTTGCGCACATCTAGTGACGGTGAGCGTTACTAGATGTGCGCGAACCGCGGCGGGTGGAACCGTTCCGTCGGGCATCCCGTCCAAATAGACATGCTGGAACAGCTTCTGCGCGATCACGACGGGGTCATCACCCGGGTGATCGCCGAGATCGAGTTCGCCCTCAGCCGCCGTGCAGACGCCGCAGCCAACTCCCGAACGGATGCCGCACGCTGACCGACCCCATCCTGACCTTGCCGCGCACGATCACGTGCAGCTGATCGGGCTGCGGGAGGTTGCGCACCTTGACGGTCGCGCTGCCGGCGATGGCGTCGACACCGTTGAGATCGGCGGTGGCCCCGGCCGGCACGATGAGCTCTGTCGAACTGAGGTAGTCGTCGATGTTCACCTCGACGACCGGCCCGGGCAGGACCGCGGAGGTGAAGTCGAGGGTTGTGCTGCACATCCGGGTGTTCAGGTTGATCACCGGCGCCACCGTCCACGGCCCACGCCGGACGATCGAGGTCATCCAGCCACCCAGCGCTTCGGGCTGCGCACTGCTGCGGGCGACCGGCGCGTGCGCGGCATGCAGGTCCATATCGGGCAGGTCGACGAGCACGGCGCGCAGTTCACCGCGGGTGCGGGCGGCCAGCGCGGCATCGGTGCGGTCGGCGAACTCGTCGAGGGTGATCATGCCGTCGGCCACCGCGCGCTCAAGTAATCCGCTCACGTGCGCGCGGTCCGCATTGGAGACTCGGAGGTGGTCGTTCTGGCCGAAGTCCATGCCTTCGAGAGTAGCGATCAGCCGAATTCGACGAACATGTGCCGGATACCGGTGTGCCGGTTGCTGCGGGTCCACTCGACCGGTGCGACCAGCCGCGCGGTGCGGAACCGGGGCAACAGTTCCTCGAACAGCACCCGCAGTTCCAGGCGTGCCAGATTGGCACCCAGGCAGTAGTGCACGCCCTGGCCGAATCCCAAGTGCGCATTGGGCTTCCGCGCGACATCGAAGACGTCCGCATCCTGGAACACCGCCGGGTCCCGGTTGGCCGAACCCTCCCAGACCTGCACCTTGTCGCCGGGCGCGATATCGCAGCCGCCCAGCGTCACCGGGCGGGTCGCGGTGCGGCGCTTGGACGGGGACGGCGTGGTCCAGCGCACCATCTCCTCGATCGCCGACGGGAGCAGCTCCGGCTCCTGTTGCAGGCGCCGCATCTGCTCGGGGTGCTCGATGAGTGCCAGCAGTCCCCCGGCCACCGAGTTGCGGGTGGTCTCGGCCCCGGCACTGAACAGCAGGCTGAAGAACAGATAGAGCTCCAGGTCCGACAGGTCGGCGTCCGAGGCGTTGGCCACCACCGACAACATGTCGTCGCTGGGGTCGGCACGTTTGGCCGCGATCAGCTGCATGCCGTATTCGTACATCCGCGATCCGGCCTCTTCGGGCGTGAGCTGCCCGACCGCCGCCGAGCGGGCACCGCCGAAGTCGAATTGCGGCTCGATCGCCTCGAACAGCCAATGCCGTTCGGATTCGGGCACTCCCAGCAGGATGCAGATCATCTGCATGGGCAGTTCGGCGGCGACGTCCACGAGGAAGTCGAGCGCGACCCCGGCTTCGACGGTGTCCAGCAGCGTCCGGGCCCGGCTGCGCAGATCGTCGGTGACCCGGGTGATCATCCGCGGTGTCAGGCCGGAGCTGACCAGCCTGCGGATCTGCGCGTGCCGCGGGTCGTCCATCATGTTGAGCACCTGACCGGCGACGGAGAGATCCTGCAGCAGGGTGCCGCCGAATGGCCGGGTGCCCCCGGTCACCGACGAATAGGTCTCCGGATCACGCAGTACGGCAAGGGTTTCGGCGTAGCCGGCCACCGACCAGAAGCCCTCCCCGTCCGGGGTGTGCTCGGTGGGCTCGTGCCAGAAGACCGGGGCCTCACGACGGTGTGCCTCGAACAGGTCATGCGGAAAACCGCAGGCGAAGTTGTCGAGATCCGTGAGGTCGGCCAACGTCACAAGATGGCACCCGAGGTGTACTTGGCCGCCTCCGGGTACCGGCCGACCAGATCTTCGACCGCCGAGACGACGGTGTCGACCTGGGCGCCGGCGGCGCCGGTGAACGCTTCCTTGTCGGCCAGCGCGGCGTCGAGGGCGACCCGGTCCAGCGGCAGCCGCGGATCGGCGGCGAGCCGGTCCAGCAGGTCGGGCTCCTGTCCCTTTTCCCGCATGGCCAGCGCCACCGCGACCGCGTGCTCCTTGATGACCTCGTGGGCGGATTCCCGGCCGACGCCGGCGCGCACCGCTGCGATGAGGATGCGGGTGGTGGCCAGGAAGGGCAGGTAGCGATCGAGTTCGCGCTGGATCACCGCGGGGTAGGCGCCGAACTCGTCGAGCACGGTGAGGAAGGTTTCGATCTGGCCGTCGACGGCGAAGAACGCATCCGGCAGCGCGACGCGGCGCACCACCGAACAGAACACGTCACCCTCGTTCCACTGGGCGCCGGCCAGCTCGGCCGCCATCGACGCGTACCCGCGCAGCACCACCTGCAGGCCGTTGACCCGCTCACAGGACCGGGTGTTCATCTTGTGCGGCATGGCCGACGAGCCGACCTGTCCGGGGGCGAATCCCTCGGTGACCAGTTCGTGTCCGGCCATCAGCCGGATGGTGTGCGCGAAGGAGGACGGGCCGGCCCCGAGCTGCACCAGCGCGGATACCGCATCGTGGTCCAGCGAACGCGGGTAGACCTGCCCGACGCTGGTGAAAACATCTGTGAATCCCAGGAATTGGGCGACACGGCGTTCCAGTTCGGCGAGCCGGTCCGTGTCGCCGTCGAACAGGTCCAGCATGTCCTGGGCGGTGCCCATCGGTCCCTTGATCCCGCGCAGCGGGTACCGGTCGATCAGCTCGCGCAGCCGGATCAGCGCCAGCAGCGTCTCCTCGGCGGCCGAGGCGAACCGCTTGCCCAGCGTGGTGGCCTGCGCGGCGACGTTGTGGCTGCGGCCGGCCATCACCACGTCGCGGTACACCAGCGCGCGTTCGGCCAGCCGCGCCACCACCGCCACACCGTGGGCGAAGACCAGTTCCAGGGAGCGCCGGATCTGCAGCTGCTCGACGTTCTCGGTGAGGTCACGACTGGTCATGCCCTTGTGCACGTGCTCGTGACCGGCCAGCGCGTTGAACTCCTCGATGCGGGCCTTCACATCGTGGCGGGTCACCCGCTCGCGCGCGGCGATCGAGCCCAGGTCGACGTTCTCCACCACGCGTTCGTAGTCGTCGACGACGCCGTCGGGCACGGGAACGCCGAGTTCGGACTGCGCACGCAGCACCGCCAGCCACAGTCGGCGTTCGGCGATGATCTTCGCCTCGGGCGACCAGATGGCCGTCATCTCTTCGCTGGCGTAGCGGTTGGCCAGAACATTCGGGATCGTCACGAACACACAGCTTACGAGCCGGCTACGGCGAGTCGCCCAGGTGCGTCGGATCGACGATCCCCTTGCCGCGGATACCGAGCTGACGGTTGATCAGGGTGGTGATGCCGAACAGCACGATCCCGATCAGGATCAGGATCCCGGCCAGCAGATACTGCTGGGCGGGGCGCCCGGAGAAGGGCAGCACCAGGTAGGCCGAGGCGAAGAAGCCGATGACGGGCAGCACCGTCGGCGTGCGGAAATGCCCACCCGTGGCCTGCACATCGCGGCGCAGCACCAGCACCGCCACGTTCACCATGGCGAACACCGCCAGCAGCAGCAGCGAGGTGGTGCCGCCGAGCACCGCGATGGCACTGCTGTTGGCGACGGCGGAGACGTAGAAGATCAGGCCGAACGCGATGAGGGTGGTGAAGATGATGGCCGCCCACGGGCTGTGCCGCTTCGGGTGGATCACGCCCAGCACCGGGGGCAGCACGTGCTGGCGGGCCATGCCGTAGATGAGTCGGCTGGCCATCAGCATGTTGATCAGCGCGGTGTTGGCCACCGCGAACATGGAGATGAAGGGCAGGATCGCCTCGATCGGCAGCCCGGGGGCGCCCGCCTTGACGACCTCGATCAGTGGGGTCTCGCTGTCGGCGAGGACGCCGACGGGTACGAGTGCCACCGCGACGATGGCGACGATCACGTAGACGACGCCGGCGATCCCCAGCCCGGACAGCAGCACCTTGGGGAAGATGCGCACCGGGTCCTTGGTCTCCTCGGCCATGTTGACCGAGTCCTCGAAACCGACCATCGCGAAGAACGCCAGCGAGGTGGCGGTGGTGACGGCCAGGAAGGTGCCCTTGTCCGACGGGGTGTCGAAGGCCACGACGCGGGCGAAGTCGACGTCGGCGCCGCCGCCGGTGAAGGCCCAGACACCCACCAGGATCACCATGGCCAGGCCGGTGATCTCGACGATGGTGAGCACCACGTTGAGCTTGACGCTCTCCCCGACGCCCCGGAAGTTCACCACCGCGATCAGCGCCATGAACAGCAGGGCGAGCACCACCACCCCGACCTTGCCCCAGTCGATGTCGAAGGCGGTGAAGAAGTTGGCCGCGAAGAAGCGGGAAGCTGTTGAGGCAGAGGTGATTCCGGAACACATCACCACGAACGCGACCAGGAAGGTGACGAACTGGATCCCGAAGGCCTTGTGCGCGTAGAGCGCTGCGCCGGCGGCTTGCGGGTACTTGGTGACCAGTTCCAGGTAACTGAACGCCGTGATCGTGGCGATCAGGAAGGCCACCAGGAACGGAAGCCATGCCGCGCCACCGACTTCCTTGGCGACCTGCCCGGTGAGTGCGTACACACCGGTACCGAGGATGTCGCCCACCACGAACAGCAGCAGGAGGCCCGGCCCCATCACCCGCTTGAGTTGTGGCTCCTCCGTGGTTTCCGACTGTGTCATCCCGCCCCTTCGCTCACCTCAGACGTGCACGGCCCGGTCGTCCACGGGTGCGAGCACGTCGATCACGTCGATCAGGGTCGCGCGGGCATTGGCCCGCGGTCCCTCTCCCTCGTCCACCAATGAGGCAACCACAGCTCCGTCCACCGCGCACACCAGGGCCGTGACGAGTTCGGATCGCACGGCGCGACCGGACCGTTCGACGACCTCCAGCACGGCGTCGGTGCGTTGCCGCAGAATCCGCCGCTGGATGTCGCGGAGCTCGGGCTGCCGCGCGCACGCGATGTAGCGCTCGTAGCGCGAGATCAACTGTTCGGACACCCGGGCCCCCGGATCGTCGCCGACCAGCAGGTCCACCAGCAGGTCGGCGGTCGACTCGGCGCCCCGTCGCCGGCGCGACAACGCGGCGACCTGTACCTCCAGTTGCTTGGCCTCACGGGCGCCCACATGCTCGACGGCCTTGGCGATCAGATCGTCGAGTGAGGAGAAGTAGTACGTCGTCGACGCCAGCGGCAGACCGGCACGCCGCGCCACTGCGCGATGGCGGACCGCGTCGATCCCGCCCTCGCACAGCAGATCGGCGGCGGCACTCACCAGAGCGCCCCGCCGACGTTCTCCCTTGGGAGTCACCGCCGCTGTCACGCCTTGCATGCTGCCAGCAAAATCCCAGTTGTATGGCGGTTTTCGGCAATCACAACAAGTTGGCAGACAGCGCCACAGCAGGCAATGGCAAGATGGCGCAAATGTCAGCCCACAACCGTCGGACCGTGCTGCGGATGGGTCTCGGCGCCACCCTCGGTGCCGTCGCCGCCGGGGCGGGTGTGTTGCCCCGGGCCGCCGCCGAGCCGGCCGCCACCTACCAGTCGGGGTCCTTCGTCTCGGCCGCACGCGGCGGAATGAGCACCAACTGGGCGATCGCCAGGCCGCCGGGCCAGACCGCGCCGCTGCGTCCGGTCATCGCGCTGCACGGCAAGGGCAGCGATGCCGCGACGGTGATGGCCGGCGGCGTCGAGCAGGGTCTCGCGGAGGCGGTCGCGGCGGGCCTACCGCCGTTTGCCGTGGTGGCCGTGGACGGCGGCGGAGGTTATTGGCACCACCGCGCGTCCGGGGATGACGCCGGCGCGATGGTGCTGGATGAGCTGATCCCGATGCTGGCCGGCCAGGGGCTGGACACCTCCCGGGTCGGCTTCATCGGCTGGTCGATGGGCGGCTACGGCGCTTTGCTGCTCGGGTCCAGGCTGGGCCCGGCGCGCACCGCGGCGATCTGCGCGGTGAGCCCAGCACTGTGGACGTCGCCGGGCGCCGCGGCCCCGGGGGCATTCGACGGTGCCGAGGACTACGAGGCCAACAGCGTGTGGGGCGTGGCGGCGCTGGGCTCGATCCCGGTCCGCATCGACTGCGGAAACGGTGATCCGTTCGCCGCTGCGACAGGTGAGTTCATCGCCCAGCTTCCCCACCCGCCGGCCGGTGGCTTCTCCCCTGGCGGGCACGACGGCGGGTTCTGGAGTTCTCAGCTTCCGGCCGAGATCTCTTGGCTGGCACCGCTACTCGTCGCCTGAGCGGTCAGAGCGAGATACGTCCCTCGGCGGCCGCCAGTCCGATATCAGTGCGAAAATGGCTGCCGGGCAGTCGAATCGACTTGATCGCCTCATACGCCGCGGCGCGGGCACCATCGAGATCCGCCCCGGTGCCGACCACCGAGAGCACCCGTCCACCAGTGGACACCACCGCGCCATCCTCGCGCCGGGCGGTGCCCGCGTGCAGCACGGCGTCGGCCTCGGCGCCGGTGATGACGTCACCGACCCGCGGCCGGCCCGGATAGTTCTCGGCGGCCACGACGACGGTGACCGCGGCCCCGTCGCGCCACCGCAGATCCTCGAAGGACGCCAGGGTGCCGGTGGCCGCCGCGTTGAGCAGCCCCCCGAGTGGGGACTCCAGCAGGGCGAGCACGGCCTGGGTCTCCGGGTCGCCGAAACGGCAGTTGAACTCCACCACCGAGGGCCCGGCAGAGGTGATCGCCAGCCCCGCGTAGAGCAGACCGGAGAACGAGCTTCCGCGTGACACCATTTCGACGGCAACGGGTTTGACGATCTCGTCGACGATCTGGGTGAGCACCTGCGCGGGCAGCCACGGTAGCGGGGTATAGGCCCCCATCCCGCCGGTGTTCGGGCCGGCGTCGTTGTCGCCGACCCGTTTGAAATCCTGCGCGGGCAGCAGCGGCACCACGGTCTCGCCGTCGACGACGCAGAACAGCGACACCTCGGGTCCGTCCAGGAACGACTCCAGCAGCACCGGATGCCCGGAGTCCAGCAGGGCGGCCGCGTGCACCCGTGCCGCGTCGCGGTCGGTGGTGACCACCACGCCCTTACCCGCAGCCAACCCGTCGTCCTTGACCACCCAGGCGGCCTGTCCGGCCGGCGGGCCGAACCGGTTCAGCGCGGCGTCCAGGTTGGCCGGGTTGTCCACGATCTCACTGGTCGCGGTCCGCACACCGGCGGCTGCCATCACATCCTTGGCGAAGGCCTTCGATCCCTCGATGCGGGCGGCGTCCTTGGACGGCCCGAAGCAGGCGATACCGGCGGCGCGCACCGCATCGGCCACCCCGAGAACCAGCGGCACCTCGGGCCCCACCACCACCAGATCGGACTTCAGACGCTGGGCCAGGGCGACCACTGCGGGCCCCGAACTGATGTCGACGTCGTACTGCTCGGCAATCGCCGCGGTGCCGGCATTGCCGGGCGCCACCGCGAGCTGGTCGACCTGCGGATCGCGCCGCAGCGCCAGCAGCAGGGCATGTTCACGGGCTCCGGATCCGATGACGAGGACGCGCACGGTCAACAACCCTAATCGTCCCGGCAGCCGCACGGCGCCAGACCCGCGGCCATACACTTTTGATTTGGGTGTATGGTCGGTGCAGCGAGTGCGGTACGTCACACCAGGAGGACCCCATGACGACCATGAATGCCTGCCCGTTCGGAGCCGGGTACGACTTCACCGACCCCGAGGTGCTGCTCCAAGGCATTCCGGTGACCGAGTTCGCGCACCTGCGCAAGACCGCCCCGGTCTGGTGGAACGAGCAGGGTGAATCGATCTTCGACGACGGTGGCTACTGGGTCGTGACCCGGCACGAGGACATCAAAGCCATCTCGCGCAACGGCGACCTGTGGTCCACCAACGCCAAGGGCGCGGTGATGCGACTGCCGGACGGGGTCACCGCCGACCAACTCGATCTGACCAAGGCGCTGCTGATCAACCACGACGCCCCCGAACACACCCGGCTGCGCAAGCTGGTGTCCCGGCTGTTCACCCCGCGGTCGGTGGCTGCGCTGGAAGAGAAACTGGCCGTCGCCGCCCGTGAGATCGTGGCCGCGGCCGCACAGAAGGACAGCGGCAACTTCGTCGACGATGTCGCCATGGGCCTGCCGCTGCTGGCCATCGCCGACCTGATCGGCGTTCCCGAAGAAGACCGGGAGAAGATCTTCCACTGGTCCAACAGCATCATGAACACCGACGATCCCGACTTCGACAGCGACCCGACGGTGGCCAACGCCGAGCTCATGGGTTACGCGTACACCATGGCCGAGCAGCGCCGGAAATGCCCGGCCGACGACATAGTCACCCGGCTGGTGCAGGCCGACATGGGAGATGGAACCGGCGAGTCGATCACCGAGGTCGAGTTCGCCTTCTTCGTCATCCTGCTCGCCGTCGCCGGCAACGAGACCACCCGCAACGCCATGACACACGGCATGAACGCCTTCTTCGAAAACCCGGACCAGTGGGAGCTTTTCAAGCGCGAGCGGCCCGACACCGCGATCGAGGAGATCATCCGCTGGGCTACCCCGGTGCACTGTTTCCAGCGCACCGCGACGGCCGACACCGAGCTCGGCGGCGTCGCCATCCGCAAGGGTCAGCGTGTCGGGCTGTTCTACAGCTCGGCCAACTATGACGAGGACGTCTTCGRGAACCCGTTCCAGTTCGACATCCTGCGCAACCCGAACCCGCACCTGGCGTTCGGCGGCAACGGCGCGCACTTCTGCATCGGGGCCAACCTGGCCCGCATGGAGATCAAGCTGATGTTCAACGAGATCGCGAACCAGATCCCCGACATCGCGAAACTGGCTGAGCCGCAACGTCTCCGGTCCGGGTGGATCAACGGGGTCAAGGACCTGCAAGTCTCCTACCACTAGCTCGCTACAATTCCGGCGTGCGAACCCACGGGTGGGCCGGAGCCGCGCCGGCGAGCGACGAGGAAGCCGTCGCCCGGATTCTCGCTGCCGCGGGCAAGGCGATCGACGAGCGTGGGGCGGACTTCTCCATCGCCGACGTCGCCCGCACCCTGGGGGTCACCCGGCAGACGGTGTACCGCTACTTCCCCAGCACCGAGGCGCTACTGATGCAGGCCGGTGTCGTCGCGGCCACCGACTTCCTGGAGCGGCTGTCCACCCATTTGCAGGGCATCACCGATCCTGCCGACGCGGCCACCGAGGCCATCGCGACCGCGCTGGAGTGGCTACCCAAGGACAAACACATCGGGCTGCTGCTGGCGCCGGGACGCACACCCGCCTTCACCGAATCGGTGACCTCGGATATCGCGCTGCAGTTCGCGCAGTCGGTGGTGCGCCAGTTCGATGTCGACTGGGCGGCAAAAGGTTTCGCCGATGACGATCTCGATGAGCTCGCCGAGCACCTACTACGCATCATCCAGTCCTTCGTCATCGACCCGGGACGGCCACCACGCACCGGCGCCGCACTTCGCGCTTACCTGCGGCGCTGGGTGGCCCCGGCTCTGCGCAACCCGTGATTTGTGGAGTTTTGGGGGGGACAGGCAACGACTTACGCTCCTCGAACACCCAGGATGCGCCGCCGCTGAACTCGCACACCTCGACCTCGGGCAACTTCTTGGCCGCCGTATCGGTGCTGATGACGCGCACGGTCCAGTCCGAGTCGGTACCCGATACCTCGGCACGCAGGTGCGGGTCGACGGCCTGCACGATGGCCTGCAGCGGGGCGTCCACGACCGGCGAGACCAGCGAGATCCAGGAACCGTCCTCGTAGGCCGGCGAGCGACGCACATGAACGAAGTTCGGGTCGACATCGGCCGACACGTAGGCCGCCGGGTTGAGCAGCGGGTGCAGTTCCAGCACCCGCAGCGCGCCCTGGGCATCGCTGCTCAGCTTGAGCGCCTTATGGATTCGCTCCGCGGCCACCCCGGCAATGCCGATCAGCTGCTTGGTGCGAATCGAACGGGCCAGTGCCGCATCATCCTTGGCGCGTTTCTCCACAGCGATCGTGAAGGACTTCACCAGCAGGTGCATCTGGATGCACACCTCGTCGGCGATCCGGACCAGTGCCGAGTGGGAGAACGCGCCGAAGTCGACGTCGGCGAGCAGATCGCCCGAATAGTCGGACATGCCTTCGTCGTTCGGGTCGATCGGGTCGAGATCGATCGAGTGGGCGTGGGTGGCGCCGACGATGTCCATCGCCGGGATGAACGGCACCTCCGGGTAGGACTCGTCGATGATGACGGTCCACCGGCAATGCGGGTGTTGATCGGTCGATGCCCTCGGCGGCCGGTGGATGGGCCGGACCTGCGCCTTGCGGTTGGTGGCCAGCGCGGTGGCATCGAAGGTCGGGTCCTCGATGTCGTGGCACATGCCCTTGACGTAGTCCTCGCCCATCGGCTCCACGTCCAGCAGTGCACCGCAGTGATCCAGGTAGAACTCGCCGTGCCAGCGGTCGTGCACGACGTAGCGGAAGTCCATGAACTGTGGCGGCGCACCGATGTCGAGCTGCAGCCCCTTGAAGAGCGTGAAGATGTCGACGCCCTCGTATTTGAGCGCCTTCTGCATCCGCCGGGTGTAGAGCGGGCTGGACGCCGCCCACTCCTCGATCGCGATCTGCAGCATCTCCTCGCGGCCGAACGATGAGATGCACCAGGCCATTCCGGACCGGTCGATCAACTGACCGATCAGCAGTAGTTCGGGAACCAACGTCGCCAGCTCGTCACGGGTGAGCGAGGCATATCTACTCATCATCGAGGGACTTCCCGGAGTGCATCTTCACCGCGGCGTTCACGTTGCTCTTCTTGTCCTCAGCGCCGCCCTTCTCGGCGGCCTTCTTGCGGTTGCGCACCACCTTGCTGACCGCCCCGTCCAGCTTGGAGCCCAGCGGGAAACCCAGGTAATGGGTCAGGAACACCGAGACCTCCTTGAGCTCCTCGGCGGTGATCTCCCCGTTGTGCAGCGCGGCATTGACCTGGATCTCGGCCAGATCCGAGTTGCCCACCGCGGTCACCGCGGCGAGCGTCAGCAGACGCTTGTCCCGCATCGACAGTCCCGGTCGGGTCCAGATCGTGCCGAAGAGATGCTCGACGGTCAGATCGAAGTACGGGTCGCCCTGGATGTCGGGCATCTCCCAGCCGTAGACCTCGTTCATCTTCTGCAGGCCCTGCTTGCGACGATCGGTCATACTCACGACTCCTTCGTGTGCGGTACTCCGAGACCATCGGCCAGGCGCTGCAAGGCCACCTCTGCCAACGGAAGATCCACTCCCACAGCCTCACCCAAGCCGAGCGCCAGCGCCAGGTCCTTCTCGCCGAGACCGCGGGTATGGGTGAACATGTCGAACAACCAATGATCGGGCGCCAGCGGGGACATGTCATCGCGCAGGATGATCGCGCCGGGCCCGCCGCTCTGCGCATCGCTGTGCCGCACCACCCGGCCCAGCTTCTGCAGATCGATACCGGCGGCCTGGGCCAGGAACTGTGCCTCGTTCGCGGCGGCGAAACCGATGAACGTGAGCATGTTGCGGGCCAGCTTCATCCGGGTGCCCGCGCCCGGCTCGCCCGCGCGCACGACCAGTGAGGCCCACTTCTTGAACACCGGCTTGACCGTGTTGTAGGCCTCTTCGTCGGCGCCCACCATGACCGCCAGCTCACCCTTGTCGGCAGCACCGGCTCCCCCGCTGACCGGCGCGTCGACGATGTGAATACCCTTGGGCCGCAGCTGCTCGGCCAGCTCGGGCGCAGTACCCGGCTCGATGGTGGAGTGGATGGCGATGACGGTGCCCGCCGCGGCGTGTTCGCCGAGCTGGGTCACCACATCGCGCACCTGCGCGTCGTTGAGCACGGTCACGCTGATGACGTCGGCCTTGGCGACATCGGCGATACTGTCGGCCAGCGAGGCGCCCAGTTCCACCAGCGGCGTCATCGCCTCGGTGCGGACGTCGAAGACGATCAGCCCGCCCGGCCAGTCGGCCAGCCGCTTGGCCATCGGGGCACCCTGGTTGCCCAGACCGATATAGCCGAGCTTCACGTCATCGCTCATGACCGGATGATCTGTCCGCCGTCGACGTTGTAGATCTGCCCGGTGATCCACTTCGCCTGGTCCGACAGCAGGAACAGGCACATACCGACCAGGTCCTCCGGCTGGCCCATCCGGGACAACGGAATTCCCTTCACGATGTCGGCGACCATTTCCTGCGGTGTGGTGGTGCGGTTGGCCTCGGTGTCGATCGGTCCCGGCGCGATGGCATTGATGCGGATGTTCTGCCCGCCGAGCTCACGGGACAGCTGCTGAGTCAGGCCGTTGATGCCGACCTTGGCCAGACCGTAGAAGTTGGCGTACATCCAGGCCGCCGTGGAGGACTGGTTGATGATCGCGCCACCACCGCGCTTGGCCATCTTCTTGTAGACCGCACGCGTGCACCACAGTGCGCCGTCGAGGTTCACGCTCATGAACTTGCGGTAGTACTCCGGATCGACGGTGACCAGGAAGTCCAGCTTCATACCTCCGAAGATGGCCGCGTTGTTCACCAGGTAGTCGATACCGCCGAACTCCGAAAGCGTCTGTGCCGCCATCTCCCTGGCCGATTCGGGGTCGGATACGTCGACCCGCACGGCGAGCGCGTTGCCACCCTCGCCCTTGATGCCGTCGGCGACCTTCTGGGCGCCCTCGAGGTTGATATCGGCCACCACGACGGCCGCACCCTCACGTGCCAGCGCCTCGGCGTAGACCTGACCGATACCGCCGCCGGCTCCGGTGATGATGCCGACCTTGTCCTTGAATTCCGGGTACTGCGCCATGATGTCCTCTCTGCCTGTGTATGTGTCTAGGTCGCGATGGTCGCGATGAGTTTGGTTTCCAGGTATTCCTCGAAGCCGGCCACACCCATTTCGCGGCCGACCCCGGATTGCTTGTAGCCACCGAAGGGCGCGTCCGCCGAGTACCAGATGCCGCCGTTGACGTTGACGGTGCCGACCCGCAGCCGCGACGCCACCGCCTGGGCGCGGTCGTCGTCGCCGCCGAACACCGTGCCCGACAGGCCGTACGGGGAATCATTGGCGATGCGTACCGCGTCGTCGTCGCCGTCGTGGGCGATCACCGTCAGTACCGGGC